>JALOMU010000336.1 GCA_025455285.1 Flavihumibacter sp. | reverse complement strand
GAATTGCGAATATCAATAGCGCCATACAATGGAAACACCTGATCAAATACAATAGGTTCAATCTTTGCCTTTCCTCCTTTTGCCTTGGTTGCAATAAACTGAAGTGACGCTTCTGTGAATTTCCATTCTACTGAGCTTTGTACGGCAGTGAAATGCTGTTTGATAACTTTGTCAACTTCATTATCCAGCGTTTCCGCCGCCTGCTCCATAGCCAGTACAAAAAGCGGAATGGCTTCCACTGCCTCACTCAGGTGCCGGTGTTTGATTGCATGCGCCTCTTTATGCACCACAGATAAAATACCGACTAATTTTCCCATGCTTTTTAATGGGAAAAAGGCAGCACTTAAATAACCTATGGAAGAAAGGTTTATGAGCATCGGAAAGCGTTCCAACCACTCATCTGTTATCGATGAGATCAGCAAAGGCTGATCGGTTTCCTTAAATAACTCCTGAAAAATCTTACAGAGATGATCCGTTCCTTTTTGGCTACCATCTACTTTAAGCAGGATACTATGATGCGTGAATTGTTCAGCTACAATCTGATGTTCATTAACCCTAAAAAACGGAGTGACCCCCATTTTCAGATCAGGAATGCCCATCAAAGCCTGAACCTGTCGCTCTATTTGATGGAATACCTGGTTTTCTCCAAAACCATGCTGTTCCAATAAAATATTTTTGATTGAGTTGATAACTTCCCGATGTGTTACATCTTTGATCCGGACCACAGTAATTCCCTCAAACCGGAATTTTTCAAGTGGAAACAATTTTCGCAGTTTATCCTGCTGTAATACATCTGTTACATTACAACATTGCGGTAAACCGGAAATATCCGGAAGCTCACCCTGCGCATTTACTTTGATAAAGGTTGTATCCAGATCCAGTTCATAATACATATCCAGTCCAGTCTCAGGATTGGGCAATTTCACAATACTGGTAACATTTCCGTCAATGTTCTGGCCGTATAACTGGGAAAGGATCAATTTATAGGCAGATGCGCATTTTTCTTCCTGCAGGTGCTGAGTAGCTACTTCTTCAGGAATGCGGTTTAACTGGCCGGATGCATCGAGGAATAACTCCCGGAAACGTTTACTGCAGTAAATCATTTCCCTGCCAAAGGGGAGTCCTACTCCATAGAGATCTTCCTGGTCAGAGTAGGAAACAGGGAAAAGGGTAGCCATTAACATGTCTACCCATTCCTCGTGTTCTTTTAAAATGGAGATATCTTCAATTGGCTCCAGTAGTTCCGGATGCCGTTTAATTCGATCCAGCAATGTTTGGTACAGCTTGCGTGTTCCAGGTCTGCCTTCTGCGGCCGTCCTGGCCCATGCATCTACCAATGGGGCAAAGGATAATCTGGATTGGATTTCCAGTTCCCCGTAATGATTCGGTTCCATCTTGTTGACCGTTGCCTTAATTAATGCAAACGACTACAAATTTAACCAATTCTACATCATCGGGATGTAGGTATCGTCATACATCCACATCAGGATAGGTTTCTTGCTGTTATCGATCATATCGCTCAGCTTTTCCATGATTTTTGGCGCCACAGAAGGACAACCTTCACTCTGCCAGATAGGGAAATTGGTTTCGCTATCCGGTACAGTTCCCATGGCATGCAGTACAATGTACCGCTTCAATGCATTGTTATTGGAAGTTTCCAATCCATGCAAACGATAGGAAAGGCCGAAATCACCCTGGTAAGACTTGCCAACTTTGTATACACCCAGGGAACTACAGTTACTACCCGGAGTATTGGAATATTCTTTATCCAGATTCAGGTTTTGTTTACCTCTTCCCTGCGCAACCAGTGCACTCTTTTCAATTCGCATGGTTTTCAGGTTCACAATGAAAAAACGATACTTGTTGGATTTCACGCTCATATCCAGCAGGAAGGCATATTCATTGTTATACCCCCCTTTATTCGCCATAGCCGCCAACTTTTTGGCTTTCTGGATAACTTCTGTGCGATCCGCAGATTCATTTCCAATTTCAGGAGAAAAACCATCCCAGAATGGGGGTATATATTTATACAAACTGGACTTAACCTCTGTTTTGCCGCGGAAACTGTAGGTTTTTTCTTTCTTTTCAACCTTAGCCACCGCTACAGTTGCATCTGCTCCGGTTTCAACCCGAACCTCCTCAGTTGCCTCATTTCCATGTGGGAATCGATCCTTACTTGTATTAACAGTATTTTCCGCTTCTGCTTTATACGAAGTATTTACAACGGTTTCTTCATTGTCGTAATTAATAACTGTTCTTCCCGGGCGCTTCGGACTGGTATTCACCAAAACCTCTTCAGGAATTTCCACTTCAGGTTTTGGCGTTTTATTTTTTACCCGGCGGCTTGCAGTTTTGCTGGACGCAACATATGGATGCAGGTTATTTTCTCCCGCTTCATTTTTCAGCAAACTGGCAACCATTTCTTCAGATTTTTTAGCAACCGGCTCAAGCTCACTTATTGTTTTTGCCTTGGGTTGGGTTTTAGCCAAAACAGCTTTAACCTTTTTAGGATTTTTGCGAATCTCCGCTACTTCAGCCTTGTTTACTATCGCAACTTTTGCCGGTGTTTTAACCTCTAGCCCTGGTATGGCAGCCTGCTCATAGTTCAGAACAGATCTACCAGCGGATAAATCTTCAGTGGATTGTGCTACGGATTTAGAAGTGAATCGAACGAACGGCTGGTATATTGCAATCAGCAATAGCAAACAGCCGCTAATTCCAGCTACGTAGAGCTTAGTCTTCATAAGGGGTACATTTTCGTTTTTAACAGAATGCGGATTATAACTAAAACGAAAAGTAGTAGCTTTTATGCTGGCCCGCAAGGTAAAATCTGCTGAATTTACCCTATAGTAAACTTACTATTGGTCTTATTTAATTGATTTTCAATTAATTGAATTTTACCCCTTCGATGAATGGACGGCATTTTTCGACGAATAAACAGTACTTTTATACACAGATTAGCCCTTAAATTACCTACTTACCATGAGTAGTTTTGGTTGGTTGTTTTGCTTGCGTCCGCTTGTAAAAAACACAAATATCCCGGAGGTCACAACCTGAACATTGAGGGGATCTTGCGGTGCAAACATACCTGCCATGAAGAATTAACCAATGGTGCGCTATATGCACCAGTTCTTTGGGAAGATGGCGAATCAATTGTTTTTCCGCTGCCAGCGGGGTTCGGGCGTTTTTTGTTAACCCCAATCTCGCTGATACTCTGAATACATGGGTGTCAACGGCCATATTTGGCTGTGCGTCCACAACAGAAGTTATAACATTAGCAGTTTTCCTTCCCACCCCGGGAAGTCGAACCAGTTCTTCCACGGCCATAGGAACCTCACCATTAAATTGCTCCATCAACATTTTCCCCAGTCCGACCAGATGTTTGGCTTTGTTGTTTGGATAGGAAATGCTCCTTATGAGAGC
>JALOMU010000335.1 GCA_025455285.1 Flavihumibacter sp. | reverse complement strand
GTCAGCATTTCAAAATAGCTGTTATACAGTTCTTTCACCGGCCGGTTGATATCTGCCTGCTGTAAAGCAATCACCAGTTCCATATCTGGTGTTCGCTGTTCATTTCCTCCCGATTTATACGCTATCTGCATTTCGATCCTGCTTTTTTAACCTAACAACATGCTTTTACAATGGTTGAAAGGGGAGGCTGACTGTGCCAGCCTCCCGGGTTCTTTATAAGGATATAGGAGCGTGGACTGTTTGATATTGGTTGTTGCAGCCTTTGAAAATGTAACCACTTTTGGAAAAAATTATTGCCGGATAATCCTGCCATCCTCCATTTCAATAATCCGGTTGGTCCTTTCCGCAAATTCGGGGTCATGGGTTACGATGAGCAGGCTCTGGTTGAACTCCTGCGCCAGCTGCTGAAAAGTGGAGAATACGATTTCGCTGTTGCGCTTGTCCAGGTTGCCGGTTGGCTCATCTCCCATTATGATAGCAGGTTCATTGATTAGCGCGCGCGCGATGGCTACCCGTTGTTTTTCACCTCCGGATAATTGCCGGGGATTCTTTTCGGCCAGTTTGCTGATATCCAATTTGTTCAGCAGAAAATGGGCCCTTTCCTTTAATTCAGGCTCCGGCTTTTTGGCAAGCTTCCTGGCGGGCAGTAAAATATTCTCGAGCACGGTGAATTCATTCAGCAGGTAATGGAACTGGAATACAAAACCGATTTTTTCATTTCTTACCGCGGCCAGTTCTTTTTCTTTCAGGCCAGTCATCTTTTGTCCGTCGATATACAATTCTCCCTGGTAATCAGTATCCATGGTGGAGAGGATATAGAGCAGGGTGGATTTACCGCAACCCGACTTGCCAATCACCGATACAAATTCCCCCGCCTTTACCTGGAAATTGATGTCTTTGAGTACATCAAATTTTACCGGGTCATAAAACTGTTTGTAAATATGTTTTGCTTCTAGTATGACGGAGTTCATATTATTTGCCTCTGATGATTACAACCGGATCCACTCTGCTGGCTTTTTTCGCCGGGAAGTATCCGGCCAGATAGGTAGTGATCAATGAAAATGCACTCCCTATGAAATAATACACGGGATTATAATTGATGGGATAGGTTGTTACGGTTGGTAATGCAGCTGTATTGAAAGGAATCTGATCAATCAGCGAGGACAATAAATAGCCCATGAGCAAGCCCGTTAGTCCGCCAAAAATACCTATGCCCAGTGCAATCATGATAAAGATCCGGTTCACATCCTTTCCGGAAAAACCGGTTGCTTTCAGAATGGCGATAGAGTCCATCTTTTCATAGATCATCATGTTCAGAATATTGTAGATGCCGAACCCGGCTACCACCAGCAGCGTGATACCTACTGCGTAGGAGATGATATTCCGAACAGAGGTTCCTGTTTCAAATTGCGAATTGGCGGTTTGAATATCTTCCGCGTCGATCTCAAATACTTTATTGAATTCTTTCGCCATCTTTGGCGCCTGGTTGATATCGTTCAGCTTCACCTGGATATCTGTCACATAGCTATTGGGTTTGCCCATGATTTTCTGCACCGTATTGAGGGATGCAAAACTTTGGGTCTTATCCAGCTCCTGCAAACCGGATTGAAAATGTCCTACCACTTTTAGGCGAAACTGTTCTCCTGTTGAAGTAGTTACCTGCACCACATCTCCAATATCGGCCAGGAGTTTATCCGCCAGACCCTTTCCCAGGATAATACTATTCGCCACATTTTTGAGATCGGATGCCTGTCCCTTTACTATATAATCAGTGAAGAAAAACAGGCGGCTTTCTGCTTCCACATCTACTCCGTATACTACACCCGTTATTTCTAGGTTGCCTTCATTAAAGAATACCTGGCTGGTTATTTTGGGGGCAATGCCCAATACGCGGGGGTCCTGAGCAATGCGTTTCATGATAGCTCCACTGTTATAAATTTCCTGGCGACTGTTACCGGATTTTACAGAATGAATGATATGGTAATGCGATTTGTATTCAGCAGCCTGTTGCACGGGTTGTATGCTATCCGGTCTGATTTCATTAAACAACCTCACATGTGGAGTACGATTAAGAACAAGTCCATCCAGTAACTTATTCAGTCCTGTCATAAAACTTAACAACGCGATGAACATGGTGATGCTGAAGGTTACGCCAATGGCAGCCACCAGGGTTTGTTTCCATCGCGCCATCAGCAATGCATAAGCAATTTTTATGATGAGCGGCTTACTCATTGTAAAGGATCCAGCAGTTTATCAGATGCGGTTATGCCTTCCAGTATTTCAACTTTTTTATAATCTTTGAGTCCGGTTACTACTTTTCTTTTCTCTTTATTTTCAAGTAACACAAAGGAGTCCTGTACCAGGTAGTTCCTAGGTATGGTCAGGGTTTTTGCTTTGGTTTGAATTACGATATTCGCTTCGGCTGACAGGTTGGGATACAATTTATCCGGTGCTTTTTCAAATGTTGCTTCCACGAGGAAACTCCGGGTTCTTTCATCCATGATGGGATCAATACGCGCCAGTATTGCTTCAAATACGGCTCCTTTATAACTGTCCAGAGTCACAATTATTTTTTGACCTGTTTTGATTTTGGCAATATCATACTCATCCACCAGTAATTCAAGTATGAAATTGTCTGCATCTCCCATTGTGGCGATGGCCTGCTGCGGATTGACGGTTTCTCCTTTTTCTTTCAGCAGTTTGTAAACTTTACCATCCGACTCGCTTTTGATGATATAATCATTCTGCTGGGTGTTGCTGATCTGTACTTGTTTTCTTGCCTGTTGCGCATTGAACCGGATCTGTCTTTCCAGTTCCTCATAACGGCGCCGGGTTGCTTCCAGGTTACTGGCTGAATTTTCCATATTGAGCTCCCGTTGGTCCAGTTCATTCCGGGTGCCAATACCCTGGTTCCACAATTCCTGCTGGCGTTTGTAAAGAGAGGAGTCTGTTTTGAATTTGCTGAGGGCATAATCAAGCGAAGCTTTCAGTTCCTTTAACCGGTTGCGATTGTTTTCCTCAGCTGAATAATTGGCCGCCAATTGGGCATTTTCTGTGTTGAGTCGTACCAGTTCGTTGTTGATTTTATAAATGGGACTGCCTTTCTTCACCAGGTCTCCTTCTTTTACCAGCACTTCTTCAATGATGCCGCTAACGGTTGAGTACAACTGGTATTGGTTGCGTGTTTTTATGGTACCGGAGGCATACACCGATTCAGTAATGCCTTCCTCTGTTGCTTGAATCAGGTTTTCCTGGTCTGAGCAACTGGAAAATACTGGTAAAAACAGGAGTAGAAATGCCGGAAAAGGAGTTAGTTTCATGCTATCCGGAAAGTTTGTGTCGGATAAAATTAGGCTTCCTTTCTAAATGATCCTTATGTTTTTACCCAATCTGATCCTGTTTGGTTTGTTTTTTTCTGATCCTGTGGTTCCG
>JALOMU010000334.1 GCA_025455285.1 Flavihumibacter sp. | reverse complement strand
AGAGAAAGCCAGGGTACTTTACAAAGAACCCAAAAAACACCCGATATGAATATAAACCAACCCAATACCGGAATACTGGGCTTTTATCTAAACAGTGGATCTGTAAAAACCAGCATACGGAATTAGTTAACTAAGTTTTACAGGTACAACAGAAGCAGATTAATTATCCTCTTCTCCGGAGTCATAAATTTTTCGGGCCCTTATTAAAATCTTCCGGTACGCAGGATTTAATGAATACTCCTGGTATTTCGATAAATAATTTTCAGGTACTTCATAATCGCGTAGTATTGCATGATACATTAAGCGGGTAAGTAACAAATCCCTGGCCGGTCCTCTAAAAGTGGTTGCTATGGTATCAAAACAAATTTCAAACTTATTCACATTAACCATCGAACTCACACCCATTGATGGATAAAGTGATGCATTTAGAAGGTTTATAAAACTTCCTGCATTAGCATCCAGACGAACCTTTGAATTCAGGTTATTAATAGCAGGCAGAAATTCTCGTACTTTACTAAAATAAACTTCCCTTTTCAGCAGAGTATCGCGATACAACCAGTACAAATTCAAAACATCATAATTGTAAACATCGGTAAGATAATTTTTGGTTGCCCTTTTGAATTTCATTTTAACGTCAAAAGCTACGGATAAAGAATCAAATAATTGCTGGGAGGCAATCCTGGCAGGAATTATTTCTGTTTTTAATCTGGTTTCAAGATTCAGAACATCCTGATAGGAATACTCAAGAAGTCGAACTATTTCAGGACTTTTCTCTAATTGTTTAAACTTCTTTAAGACCTGCAGTTCAGCATTTCTATGTTTGTTTTTTCTTTTCGAATAGATAGTAGGCTCCCTGTAATTTTCCGGATTGGTGACAACATGAATACGATCTCTTGGATACAGCAGGAATGGCACCCGATCCATGTAGAAAACGATTGGTCCGGATATATAAGCCTTAGATACAATTCCCTTTTGCAAATACACTGTATTCTCACAAGGATATTCGATCCAATTTTTCCCATGAAAAAGCAAATGCGGTTTTTTATCAAGGGAATCTGTAAACACAACATCATCAGCCGTAAAGTAAACGGGATATTCCCGCCCTTCTATTCCACGAATTCCACAAGAACTGAGGAATATAGTATAGCAAATTGTGTAAATAATGCATCTATTCATGATATGTTAAATTAATTTAAGTTAAACCCCGGTGGCATGGTTTTAGAAAGTATGTTACTAAACACAAAACATGAAAAACATTTTTAAATTTTTGAGCGTATTGCTGATAGGCAGTCTTGTCTTTGTATCCTGCAGCAAGAAAGATGATCCTACCGACAATAACCTTTTCGTTGGATCCTATGAAGGAAGCATCGGATATGTGAAGCAAGGAGAAAACAAATCCACTGACAACGGCAAAGTAACTGTTGTAAAGGTTGGAAATAATTACAATTTCGTTTTTTCAGATGGCATTCCTGATCTGAAGGGTGTACAGTTTAAAAGTGACGGTTCTACAGCAGTTATATCTGTTGATAATGATCAATCAAAATTGATTCGTATTACAGCAAATGAACTTACAATTGCTTATTCAAAAGATGGTGAAACCTGGGTTGCGAATTGTACGAGATAAAAAGTTTAATAGAAACCCGGGACTAACTTCGGGTTTCTATTTTTCATTTCTTTGTGATACTATTTTCTCTGGTAAATGGGGTAATTCGCTTTTGTACTTTTCGATATCCCATTTCATATTGAAATTCCGTAGATCAATTTCTAAAGAAGGTAATCCAATACACAACCTCCTATCATCTATTTTACCCGGATCAATTACTGGAAAAAAGAAATTTGTATTATCAATCAAATTCCAACCTATCTGACTAGAACACTTCTTTTCTGCTACTTTTTTATCATTGAAGTGCATTGTTAAATTGATCAGCGGATAGCATGAAAGGTTAATTAATACCGTGACGGAAAAAGTCAATGCTTCGCCACATGAGTCCCAGCAGATAGACTCAAAGGATAAGTACTAACAATATAACTATTATGAAATGATCCTGCAAGCGGTAAGCAATAAATCCTTGCGAATAAATCCGGCACGAATTATTCTATTTCCGGATCTACAACTTCAGTTTCGGCTACTCGGCCAATCTGGCCATCTTCAAGGCGGACCTTAATACCGCGGGAATGGAAGGCGGCAGAGGTAAGAATGTCTTTGACAATGCCATAAGTCAAACGACCTGAACGCTGGTCTTTTTTCAGGATGATCGCTACTTCCTGACCGGGATAAATGTTTTTACGATACTGGCAGTCCATTGAAAATTACTACTTAACATTCGGAATAATCAGCCGAAAACAGGCCATTGAGCGCGTAGATCTGATCGATGGGTATTTCTAACCCATTATCGAGTTGAAGAAAATGGCGGTTGTCTTTTGAATAAACCGCCGTAATTATTCCGCTGGCACGGGTAACGCCAGAATCTTCGTAAAGCAAGGAAGCTTTATGTTGAGTCTGGTGCAGTTCAACAACCAACTTATAAAAGCTGCCTTTGGGTGGAAGTGTTTCACGGAGGTCCATATTGGATAATTTTACCCGTCGGGTACCCGACGGGTAAAATTATAACTATTTTCGTGCAATCACCTGCTTCACTTTTTCTACAATAGCTGCGGTATTGAGGCCGTATTTCTCCATCAACTGCGCAGGTGTACCACTTTCACCGAAAGAATTGTCAACACCGACCATTTCAACAGGAGTTGGACGTTTGCGACTCAACAATTGACAAACAGCATCTCCCAAACCACCGTTCAACTGATGCTCTTCGGCAGTTACCACACAACCCGTTTTCTCCACTGATTTCAAAATCGCTTCTTCATCCAGCGGCTTGATGGTGTGAATATTGATAATCTCTGCATCGATACCCTCCTGCTCCAGAATTTCACCTGCCTGGATCGCTTCCCATACCAGGTGACCTGTTGCTACAATGGTAACATCCTTTCCTTCATTTACCATCCATGCTTTTCCGATCACAAATTCCTGGTTGGGATCTGTAAACACGGGCATTACAGGTCTGCCAAAACGCAGGTAAGCCGGACCTACATGATCCGCCAGGGCAATAGTTGCCGCTTTGGTCTGGTTATAATCACAGGGATTGATCACGGTCATCTCCGGCATGGAACGCATCATTGCCAGGTCTTCCAGTATCTGGTGCGTGGCACCATCTTCTCCCAGCGTTAATCCTGCATGCGATACTGCAATTTTTACATTCGCACCGGAGTATGCTACACTCTGACGAATCTGGTCATATACACGTCCCGATCCAAAATTGGCAAAGGTTGTAGCATAAGGCACATAGCCCGCAATGGCGAGCCCTGCCGCTACTCCAATCATATTGGCCTCCGCAATTCCACACTGCACAAAACGATCCGGATTTTCTTTAATAAAGGCATCCAGTTTC
>JALOMU010000333.1 GCA_025455285.1 Flavihumibacter sp. | reverse complement strand
CATTGGAGTACGAGCCATTACTCTTGCCTTACGCTCCGGGTCAGAATCCAGTGCTTTTGCGGTCATATCACTGTAAATAAATCCGGGTGCTATGGCATTCACCCGTATACCCATGGGCGATAGTTCAACTGCCATGGCACGGGTCATGCCTTCAATGGCAGTTTTACTGGCAGTATAAGCGATCACTTTGGGAAGTCCATATTGTGCTGCCATGGAACTGATGTTGAGGATGGATCCTTTTTTTCGTTTAAGCATCTTTTTTACCACCTCTCTGCTCAAGACAAAAACTGCCGTTACATTCGTATTCAGCATATTGGTAAATTCGATATCGCTTACTTCAGTAAATTCTTTTTTCTGGTTAATCCCCGCATTGTTTACGAGAATATCAATTGGTCCGTGAGTAGATTCGATTTCCTCAACAAAGGCCGGTATCGCCTTATAATCAGTAACATCCAATACTTTGCAAAAGCAAAGCGGACCTAATTGTTCCTGCGCTCTTTTTAGTTTCGCCCGATCTCGTCCGACAATAATGGTAGTGATTCCATTTTGGGTAAAGGCTTTTGCAATCGCAAATCCAAGTCCGGATCCTCCACCTGTTACTATCGCTATTTTCTTCTCTGTTTGCATCGTAATTGTTCTGGCTTTAATGTCCCGGCGCATACTGAAACTTCAGGGATTTATAATATTCCAGGCTTTTCGCCGGTTGTTCATATTGAGATGGTATTGGTAATCTCGAAAAATCTTGAAAATAGAGCAGACATGCGTCCCTCCACCATTTCGCTTCCTGGTGCTGAACATTCAGCAGCATTTTCACCTGCTCGAATCTTTGGGCATCCAATTTGGATTGCTGGCGATTCCATACTGTTTGCATCCAGTTAACACTGTCTACACCCATGTTGTAGCGATAGCAGAGTTCATTCCATAAAGTTCGGCCGCTTTTCATGGTGTAATTCCAGGGCAGGTGATGAAACCAGAGCAGGTCTTTATCCGGACAGGTTGAAGGATCACTCCATTTTTTAACAGCATCGGGATGGTATTGTGAAAGTGCATCAGAGCCGGTTGCAGTTCTGTTGAAACCAATACCGATGCTGTCGGCGCGGTGGTAATAAGTTGGATTCCATTCGGGGCGATTCAGATTTGCAACCCAGGGGCCTGGCCCGTAATGATGTCCGGTAGCCATGATATGATGCAGGCCGATAGGATTCATATAATTCACCAGTATCTCCCTTGATTCAAGCATCATCTGGGTAAGGTCTGCCACCAGCGAAGGATCCGTTGAAAAACTCATACGAATCCATTCGTTGGCAATGCCTTCAGAACTTAGATCATGGTTCCAGGCCAGTCTGCCTAATGCATACCAGTTTGCCTGGCCGAACAAATGACCGGTCCAGTTGATATCTGTTCCTATATTGGATACGCCAGCCATTCCGCTCAATGTAGATGCTACTGTTGTTCCTTTTCCTTTTTGATAGGTATCACTTTCCAGGCATTCCTTGAATAAAGGTGCCAGGTACACCAGGTGCGTGCCCTGTCCAAGATATTCCTGTGTTATTTGGAATTCCATCATTACCGGTGTTTTGGGAAGCGCACCAAATAAGGGGTGTAAAGGTTCCCGGGGCATAAAATCAATTGCCCCGTTTTTCACCTGGACAAGTACGTTAGAACGAAATTTTCCATCTAGTGGAAGGAATTCGGAATAAGCTTGTTTGTGCCGGTCGTCGGGTACTTCTGCACTGTACACAAAAGCCCTCCAGATCACATTTCCTTTGAAAGGAGCAACAGCCTCTGCCAGCATATTGGCGCCATCGGCATGGGTGCGTTTATAATCCTGCGGACCCGGTTGTCCCTCACTGTTAGCCTTGACGAGGAAACCACCAAAATCAGGTATGATGTCATAAATCTCGCGTGCTTTATCTTTCCACCACTGTTGAACAGCCGGATCAAGAGGGTCAGCAGTTTTGAGCTTACCAATTTCTACCGGTGCGCTGAATCTTGCCGTCAAATACACTTTAATTCCGTAAGCTCGAAAAAGATCTGCCAACGCTTTAACCTTTTGCAAATAAGGCTGTGTTAGTATCGTGGCATTGGCATTTACATTCGTGAGCGATACCGCATTGATGCCAATGGAGGCGTTTGCTCTCGCATAATCGATATAACGCTGATCCATATAGGTTGGCAGGGTATGCCAGTTCCAGATGGAAAATCCTGCATATCCACGCTCCACGGTACGGTCCAGATTATCCCAGTGATTGAGCATACGTAATGCGAGCCTGGGTACTTCTTTAATATTCAGTTTTTCAATTGATTGTTCCGTCTGCAGCAGGCGGAGAATGTGAAATACTCCATAGAGCAAACCCATTTCTGAATTGGCGGTTATCAGCAGCGGACTTTTACCACCGGTTGACCGAATCAGAAATCCTTCCTCACCAAGCGAGGCTAATTCCTGGTCACTTACCCTGGTTGAGGATTTTTCTATTTGTAAGGAGGCCTGTGGGTTGTGGGTTTCCGGAATGCGAACCGTTTTTCCCAATAGTCCGATAAGGCCCATTTGTAATTCTTTGCGGGCTACCTGGAGCGTTGGGGAATTGCCTGGCAGGGAAATAGAGGCAAGTCGTGCCTCATAACCAGTTCGCAGGGCTACATTTTTCAATTGATCATAGCGTAACCAAAGCCGGTAGCCATCTTCCGCCTGTGCGAAAGAAAATAACAATAAAAACAGGGCAAGCAAATTTACTTTCATAGCAGTGATCGTTATTTATTTCCTTTTTTGAGGGAGGACTGTCGAATAATGAGTTCGGATTTGGCAATGATGGTATTGGTTTGACGGATATCTGTATCGCCTTTGAGGTGCGAAATCAGGTTTCGGGCTGCCATTTCTCCGATATCCATACCTGGGTAATTAATGGTGGTAAGTTGTGGTTCAATGATTTTGCAAATGGCATCGTTGTTAAATCCAACAATGGCAATATCCTGCGGAATCCGTATACCTTTTTCTTTGAGGGATTGCATGCAGACAGCTGCAGAAAAATCGTTCGTGATAAATGCTGCATCAGGTCTGGGTTTCATTTGAAGAATCCGGAGGGCTGCCTCACGCCCGCATTTTTCACTGAGGTCTTTGATCAGCACAAGCTTTTCATCGAATTTGATCTGATGCTCCTTAAGTGCTTCTTTGTAACCACGCAAACGCTCGGCATATACGTTTCGGCTAAGGCTGGCTGTTACTATTACAATACGCTTGCATCCCTGTTCAATCAGATGTTTGGTAGCCTGATACCCGGCCTTGAAGTTGTCTATGATCACTTTGGTGTTATCAGCCTTTTCCTCCACCCGGTCAAAGAAAATTACTGGTATATTTTTATCAAAAAATGATTGAAAATGATCCAATCCCCTGGTGTCAAAAGCCAGGGAAGCAATCAGTCCATCTACTCTTTTATGAAACAGGTT
>JALOMU010000332.1 GCA_025455285.1 Flavihumibacter sp. | reverse complement strand
CAGGCAGTAATGGACGAAGCCCGCGCCCAGGTGAAAGAACTGATGCAGCTAAATGACCAGAAAGAAGTTTTATTCCTTCACGGAGGTGCTTCCACACAGTTTTTCCAGGTACCAATGAACCTGCTGGCAGCAGATCGTAAGGCGGCCTATCTGGATGGCGGAACCTGGGGAGTTAAAGCAATAAAAGATGCCAAACTTTATGGCACGGTTGAAGTGGTAGCCAGCTCCAAGGATAAAAATTATTCGTATATCCCTGACAGTTATACGATTCCCGCAGATGCAGCCTATTTTCATTATACTACCAACAATACGGTAGAAGGCACACAGATGCATTCGATTCCTGAAACGAATGTTCCGCTCGTAGCAGATATGAGCAGTGATATACTGAGCACTCAGATGGACTTCAATCGCTTTTCACTGATCTATGCAGGGGCGCAAAAAAACATTGGTGCAGCGGGGGTAAACCTGGTGATTGTGGATCCTTCCATTCTTGGAAAAGCAGATCGCGCTCTTCCCACCATGATGGATTACAGGGAGCATATTAAAAATGGGTCCATGTTGAATACGCCACCAGTTTTTGCCGTATACGTATGTATGCTAACCTTGCGCTGGCTGAAACAACAGGGAGGAGTAGCAGCCATTCAGCAAATCAATGAAAAGAAGGCACAACTCTTGTATGATACGATCGATCAGAACAGCATCTATACGGCACCGGTAGCTAAAAAAGACCGTAGCCGAATGAATGCGGTATTTACCATACAGGACCCGGAGGTAGAAAAAGAATTTTTAACAGCTGCAAAAGCGGAAGGGTTTTATGGTATAAAAGGACATCGTTCTGTTGGTGGATTCCGCATCAGCATGTACAATGCATTACCCTACGAAAGCGTAGTAACATTAACCGAATTCATGAAAGAATTCGCAACAAAAAAAGGATAATCCTTACATTTAAATAACATGGCCAGGATACAACCATTCAAAGCAGTTCGCCCACAGACAGATAAAGCCGCCCAGGTAGCTTCTCCACCTTATGATGTATTAAATTCAGCTGAAGCCGCCGAACAGACAAAAAACAATCCCAATAGTTTTTTACGCATTACCAAATCGGAAGTGGATCTACCGGGAATTGCAGATATTCATACTGCTGACGTATACGAAAAAGCAAAGACAAACCTACAGGATTTTCTATCCCAAGGTATACTCATCAGAGAAGATAAACCCTGCTACTATATTTATGAACTGGTAATGAATGGCAGGCATCAAACCGGACTTGTTGCTGTTTCATCTGTTGATGATTATGAGGCGGACATTATAAAAAAACATGAATTCACAAGGCCTGAAAAAGAGCAGGATCGAATCAACCATATTCGTACCAGCGGTGCCCAAACAGGAAATGTATTCCTGGCTTACCGCGATGTAGCAGCCATCAACTCACTGATTGAAAACTGGAAGCAACGGACACCCTTATACGAGTTCGTAGCAGAAGATGGGATTGGTCATACTATTTGGGTGGTGAACGAGGAGGCAGCCATCGTGGAGCTAACAGAACTATTTGCCAAAGAAGTACCATTTACCTACATAGCGGATGGGCATCACCGGGCAGCTTCCGCAGCCAAAGTGCGGAAATCCCTGGAGGCGGGTTATCATGATCATGCCAATTATTTTTTAACCACCTTGTTTCCTGCCGGTGAATTACATATCATGGATTATAATCGGGTGGTAAAAGATCTGAATGGTCATACCGAAACAGATTTTCTCAGGGCCTTATATGATCATTTCGAAGTGGAGCGTATGCCTTCCGCTTTTTCTCCCACCAGGCTGCATGAATTTGGTATGTACCTGGGAGATCAGTGGTTTAAACTAACTGCTAAAGAAGGCAGCTACAAAACCGATCCAATTAGTGTATTGGATGTGACCATTCTTTCAGAATTGGTACTCGCTCCTTTGCTTGGCATTAAAGACCAGCGGACAGATAAACGAATTGATTTTGTAGGCGGCATACGCGGGTTGGGAGAACTGGAAAAGCGGGTAAAGAGCGGCGAAATGAAAATCGCTTTCAGTCTGCATCCCGTAAGTATCCAGCAATTGTTTGATATTGCCGACAGCGGAAATGTAATGCCCCCAAAAAGCACCTGGTTTGAACCAAAGCTACGCGATGGTTTATTGACTCATTTAATCTACGAATAATGCGAAAAGTCCTTCTTCTGTGTTGTCTGATTTGTTTGGGAAGCAGTATTGAACTGGCTGCACAGGAAGATGTCAAATCCTTACATGCCAATGCAAGGAAATATATGCAGGAATCCGACTATTCCAACGCTGTGCTGGTTTTGAATAAAGCATTATCCCTGGAACCTGCCAACGCAGATCTACAAAATGATTTGCTCTTTACCTATTACCTGGCCCGTAATTATGGAAAAGCCATGGAATTGGGAAAACAACTGGTAAATACAGCTAAGCCCGATGTTCGAAGTTTTCAGTTACTGGGACTCACCTATCGCGCCATTGAAGAAAATAAGGAAGCGGAAAAATTGTATAAAAACGGGATACGGATTCATCCCAATAGTGGAGTACTGTACAATGAATTTGGAGAATACCTGTGGGCAAAAGAGAAATTTGAAGCGGCAGTAGAACAATGGGAAAAAGGAATAGCGGTAGATCCCAATTATTCCGGCAATTATTATAATGCTGCCAAACATTATTACCTAACCAAGGACAAAATTTGGGCCTTGATCTATGGGGAGATTTTCGTTAACCTGGAAAGTTACAGCCGACGCACTCCGGAGATCAAGGAACTCCTGCTAAATGGGTACAAAAAATACTATGGTAAGATGGGTGAATTACAGCCAGCTAATCCCAAAAATGGATTTGAACAGACGGTAAGTGGGCTCCTCGACAAACATGCCGGAACCGTAAGTTCAGGAATCAGTGCAGCCAGCCTTACGAAATTGCGTAGCAAATTCATACTCGACTGGTTTGAAAAAGAGCCTGTTACTTATCCTTTCCGCCTGTTTGAATATCACCGGCAGTTATTAAGAGAAGGCTATTTTGAAGCTTATAATCAATGGCTCTTCGGTGCCGCTCAAAACCTGCCTGCTTTCCAGCAATGGTCCCAGGCAAATGGCACTACATATGAAGCCTTTCTGCAATACCAGCGTGGCAGGGTGTTTAAATTACCTGCAAACCAGGATTATCGTTTCCTGGATAACAAAAAATAAGCATTGATTTTCAATTGTTTAAAAAAAATTACTAAAAACTGACAAATTATTTAATCAATGTTTGAACATTGGTGTTATACTTTTTATTAAATTTGTCCACAAAGAAAATTTCAACACACAATGAAAAAGGCAATTTTTGTATTCGCTGCTTTTGCCGCCCTGGCAACTGCTTGTAACAATGCTCCGGAAGGAGAAACCGCAACTACCGCTGACGCACAGGCTGCTGCTGCCGG
>JALOMU010000331.1 GCA_025455285.1 Flavihumibacter sp. | reverse complement strand
CTGGCCTTCTCTTGCATTATTCAAAATTGTCTTGTATATTTCTAAGTCTTTTATAAAAAGGAATTCATCATTGTTAAATAACCTGCTTTATGTTTCAAAATCCATTTTCATTTAATGGGCGTATTCGTAGAATGGAATACGGCATTTCTTTTATTATTTACGTGGCGTTTATTAGTATCCTTGAGTATATTATTGGAGCTGATGAATCCATGGGATGGTTGGGTTTGGCGGTAATTCCAGTTTTGTGGTTCATGTTAGCTCAAGGTGCCAAAAGATGCCATGATCGGGGAAATTCGGGATGGTATCAAATAATCCCATTTTATGGTTTCTGGATGTTATTTGCTGATAGCATACCCGGCCCGAATGAATATGGGTTAAATCCAAAAGGGGATGGCAATTTTGCTATGGAAATTGAAGAGATTGGAAAAGATTCTGTTTGATATTTGGTTTTAGGATGGAAGTTGTCAATATCGCTGAAGTCCTATTTCATATTGGTGTCAGTCCGAGTAAATGAAGATGGATTGGATAAAATTAAAAGTCCCGGTAGCACCGGGACTTTCTCATGAGTGTGTAGTCGTAAGTAGCCCTTAGCTCAATGAACGTTTTGCCAGGTACCAGTCTACCATTTCCAAATCACTCTTTTTTCTTTCCTGAAGCGCTTCAACAGTTTTAGGTGCTGGTACAATAACTTTCTCTCCGGGTGTCCAGTTCAACGGCATGGCGCATTTGTGCTGATCGGAGGTTTGCAATGCCAGCAATGACCGTTTAATTTCTTCCATATTTCTGCCCACATTTAAAGGGTAGTACATAATCAATCGGACCTTGCCTTCTGGGTCAATAATAAAAACCGCACGTACGGCAGCTGTTTCACTTTCGCCGGGTTGCAGCATACCATAGCGCTTGGATACTGACATGTCAATGTCTGCTATTATGGGAAATTCAAAGAGTACTCCTGTTTTTTCATAGACTGCATTTACCCAGGCAATATGTGCATGGATACTGTCGATACTAAGGCCCATTAATTTGGTGTTGTTCCGTGCAAAGAATTCCTTCTCCAATGCAAAACCACTCATTTCGGTTGTACATACTGGTGTGAAATCGGCTGGGTGCGAAAACAGGATAACCCAGGTTCCTTTATTGTATTCCGAAAACTGAATTTTTCCGGTAGTTGTTACCGCTTCAAAATCGGGTGCTATATCGCCAATTCTGGGCATTAATGTGATTTGTTCCATTATCTGTTGATTTAAATTTTTTGAACAGTTAAGCGTAAAACAGCTGCTTCTCCTGAATGAAACGGACCTTCGTTCAGGTGTAGGTCTTTCTGCTGACAGCTCAGTACATGGAGAAAGGCAAAGTCATTACAAAGGGTAGGGGCGTCATATAAAAGGGCAGGGTCTTTCGGTCCGCCAGAATTGTATTCAAGCTGCTCTTTTGCAAACGCTTCCAATAACAGGTATCCGCCCGGACGAATAGATTTGATCAGTTCCTGGTGGTATTGTTTGCGCAGGGCATCAGGCAGGTGCACATAGATGCTGGCTACGAGGTCGTATTGCTGGTTGGCACGAAACTCTTCGATAGATTGATTCCAGTAAACAATTTTTAATCCTGCTTCCTCCGCTGCTTTTAATGCTTTTTCCCGTGCTACCTCACTGTAATCGAATGCGTGTACTTTCCAGCCTTTTTTAGCGGCATAGAGGGCATTTCTTCCTTCCCCTTCGGCAGGCAGGAGTACTGTACCAGGTTTGTGATTGTCTATAAATTGTTTGAAAAAGGTATTGGGTTCCGTGCCGTAAACAGATTCGTTTGCTGCATATCGCTGATCCCAGAATTCCTTCGCCATGTTTTATTAATTAATCCTTGCAAGGTATCAGGAGTATAGCAGTTTTATGGTGACATGCATCACAAAGTGGTAGGGAGTCAATTTTAGTGTAAATTTATTCAACCATATTTAATATGCTGTTGAAGGATTTTCCTCCTCACCCTGCTTTGCGGGATTTTGTTCAATGTTACAGGATTGTTCATTTCAGTTTTGAGGAAGCTGACTCCCTCTCCTTTAAAGCCTATCCTCCAAAGCCAGAGCTTTGTTTACATTTTATAGTACAGGGTGATTTGCAGTTTGCCAAATCTGACCAGGAGATAATTCCCTTCCCTTTTCTTATGGCCCTGATTGGTCAGCAAACATCCGTGATGCCAAGATATACAAAGGGCAATTTTCTCAATTTTCAGGTAGTGTTTCATTCTTCTTTCCTGTTTCGGTTAACCGGTATTCCGGCACCGGAACTGGCGAATCAAATTGTAAATGCGGAACTCATTTTTCCTGGGATAAAGTATTTTTTTGAAGAATTGCTAAATGCAGACAATTACGCTGGAATGTTATCTATTGGAGATCGATTTGTTCGCTCCCTGCTTAGCCAAACCAAAGTGGAATTGGATCCTGTTGAAGAGGCAATTAAGTGGATGATTAAAAAAGATGGATTGGTTTCCCTTGATTGGCTGGCCAAAGAAGCCTGCCTTTGTACCAGGCAATTTAAACGGAATTTTTACGAGCGGATGGGTGTAAATCCTAAAACGTATGCCAGGCTGTTGCATTTTATCCGGGCTTACAATACCAGAAATGCCAATCCCGGTTGGGATTGGCTGAAAGTAGCAGTAGATGCGGATTATTACGATTACCAACACCTGGTAAGAGATTACAGAACCTTTACAGGAATAACACCCACTTCTTTTCATTTATTGGAACAGGAATCGCCGGAATGCAAATTGGGACTGGCGGACGCTGTTTACAAAGAAAGGTTTAAACCAATCAATGTTATCTGAACAGATCAGGTTGTCCTTTTTTTACCAGTAAATAGCAGACAAATCAGCCCAATTTTACCGGGTTAATTTCTGTTTATGAAATCCTTTTTAATACTAATCGTTGGCTTTCTTATGGTACATTCCGGTTTTTCTCAATCAGCAAAAAGAACCTTTGTATTGGTGCATGCGCAATGGCATGGGGCCTGGTGTTGGAACAAGGTTGTTCCATTACTGCAGGGATCTGGAAATACAGCTATTTCCTTTGATATGCCGGGATTTGGTGAAGATCCAACACCTGCAGAGGAAGTGTCTTTCGAAGAATGTGTTGAAAAAGTGGTGAGAGAAGCATGGGCACAGCCGGGTCTGGTATGGCTGGTAGGTCATTCCAGTAGCGGACTCGTAATTGCACAGGCGGCTGAGCGGTTAGGAAAAGAAAAGGTAGAAGGATTGGTTTTTCTGGATGCATTTTTACCGGCAGACGGCGAGTCTGTTTTCAGTTTGTCAGAGAAATTCGCTGGTTCCGCTGGCCCTCCTTTACAAAAAGCGCTAATCGTTTCAACGGATCAGAAAACGATCGCACTAAATCCTGCAATGGTTCGGGAACTGCTCTATGCTGATTGTACAGAGGAAGACTTTCAATATGCCCTTGCAAGAGT
>JALOMU010000330.1 GCA_025455285.1 Flavihumibacter sp. | reverse complement strand
TCTTTTCAATCATCGGAGTGATAAAATAGCTCTCCACAATCTGAATGGAGAAATATAAAATGATAATATAAACAGCCATTTGCTGACTTTCCAGCAATCCCACCAGTACCGCAGGTACCAGCGCCAGGTATGGACCGATATAAGGAATAAACGTAAAAGCTGCGGCTATCAATGCTAGGATAAAAGCAAGTGGTACACCGAGCAAGACAAGACCGATACCGCTGGCAATTCCTACCACTAGCATGGAGGCAAACTTGGCGGCCAGCCAGGTTGCCAGGGTCTTATATACTTTTCGGATAAGATCCCGGATTTCATCTCTTTTCGAAAGCGGAAACAAACATATGAGTCCGTTAAAATAGGTTTTGGGAGCAGCAGCCAGGAAGATGGCTGCAATTAAAACAATCAGCATATTGCCCAGTACCCCCAGAAAAGAACCGATATAGATGGCTGTCTTTGCGAGTAAATCTTTGTTTTCAGAAACTGCTTTTCCCGGGTCTTTCGGAAGTTCTTTGATGAGTTTTTTTCCAACGGGGTGCGATTGAATTCCCTTCTTGAGCTGATCGATCGATTTTGGAAGAGTTGAAGAAATTTCATCCGCCTGTTTGGATACAGAAGGTCCGGCAATAAGAAAAAATCCGGTTAGTAAAAGTGTGATAGAAACTAGTGTCATTACCAATGCCCAGCTATATCGAAGTTTCAGTTTTTTAGAAATCCAAAGAGCAATTGCATGAAACAAAATTCCCATCAGAATACTGGAAAAGATCAGCAGAAAAAAATTGAACTGCCATACGAAAATCGCCAGTAAACCTCCGGTAGTAAACAACAGCAAACTGTATTGAAAAAGCGTGGAAAGGGAAGGGCTGGGCTTCATACGAAGCAATCTTACAAAAAAATCATGCCCGGTTGTGCTGGTGAATAACCGGAACAAATTTCCCCGTTACAATTTAAAATTCCAGGTTACGCTGGGTATGATCGGGAACAGGCTTACCTGCCGGGCATCTACTTTCAGCGTACCATCCAAAGCGGAACCTGTTTGATCAAAATAAAGGAAATATGGATTAAGGCGACTGTACACATTGTAAATACTAAATACCCAATGCCCCTTGATCCGGCGCGGCTTTTTAGGGATTGGAGTATAGGTAGCTGAAAAATCCAACCGATGATAAGCAGGTAAACGATATTGGTTAATTCGGCTAAACTCCTGCGTTAGTACCCCATTTACGAGGTAAAATCGTTCTGGCAAGGTGGTGGCGTTACCGGTTCCGTAAACAAATACAGCTGACAATTTCCATTTTTTATTGAGCTCATAGGAGGCTACTGCGGAAAGATCATGCCTTCTGTCGTAACGAGCAGGATACTTAAGACCATCATTCAAATCAGGAAATTTCCGGTACGTCCAGCTAAGTGTATAACCCAGCCATCCGGTCATTCTGCCGGTATTTTTGCGAACAAAAAATTCTGCTCCATAACTCCAGCCATCCCCAAACACAAATTCTTCTTCCGGATCTGCAAGCGAAGGGGTATATCCCTCCCTGTATTCGATCTGGTTTTGCATCTGCTTATAGTAAACTTCTACTGAAGTTTCGTAGGTATTGTTCTTAAAGTTTCGAAAATAGCCGGCGGCATATTGCCAGCTTAGTTGTGGCCGAACAAAAAGCGTACTCGGCACCCAGAGATCAGTAGGCAGTGTGTTTCCGGCATTGGTAACCAGGTGTATGTACTGGTAATTCCTGGATACTGATGCTTTAACCGAACTGGCATCATTGATACTGTAGCGCATGGTGACCCGGGGCTCCAGGCCTCCGTAATTCTGGACCCGATCTCCCTTACCATATTGAACACTATCTAACTTATTTCCATTTTCATCTCGCTGGTAACGGGTGTATGCGCCGACCTGTGTGAAATTACTGTAGCGAAGTCCGGCGCTGATGCGAAACTGATCCGTAAGATCCCAATCGTCCTGGATATAAATAGCCGACTCACGGGCGAATTTGCGCTGCGCATTATTTGGAGAAAAATCAATAGAATCAGATCGGCCTGAAACCAGGTTTGGCTTAAATGTATGATGGGTGAATTGTGCTCCGAATTTCAACTTATGTTGTGATCCGGGATAATAATCCATGTCGAATTTGGCGGTAAGGTCGCGGATACCTGACTGTACATTAAATGTCAGGTTATTTTGGGTACCATTGAAGGCGAAATTATAATCATTAAAAACGAGGGTTGTATTGGAAAATAATTTCCTGTGAAAAAGGTGGTTCCATCGGAGGGTGGCCGTTGCGTTTCCCCAGGGAATATTAGCTCTGAAAGAACGCTGGGTGTTGTTAAAAGTGAATACATCCCTGCCAAAATAACCACTCAGGAAAATCCTGTCTTTATCTGAAAACTTGTAATTCACTTTGGTATTCAGGTCATAGAAATAATAGCCGGATCCATAAAAAGCACTTTCTCTTTTTACAAAAGGCTTTACCAATGCATCTATATACGTTCTGCGGGCTGAAATGATAAAAGATGCTTTATCCTTTTTTATGGGACCCTGGATATTTAATCTGGAAGCGATCGCACCGATTCCTCCTTCCACTTCCATCTTTTTCATATTACCATCCTTCATGGCAATATCCAGCACAGAAGAGAGTCTGCCTCCATATTGCGCCGGCATTCCTCCTTTAATCAGACTGACATTTTTAATGGCATCCGAATTGAAGATGGAAAAGAATCCGAATAAATGCCCTGAATTGTAGACTACTGCATCATCCAGCAGCACCAGGTTCTGATCAGGTCCTCCTCCTCTCACATAAAAACCTGCATTGCCTTCTCCTGCATTCCTTACACCCGGTAGCAATTGAAGGGTTTTGAGTACATCCACTTCCCCAAATATGGCTGGCAGGGATTTGATCTGACTAATACTTAGGTCAACTTTCCCCATTTGTGCATCCCGGACATTGCCATCTTTCCGCTTGGCATACACGATTACCTCCTCACTCGCAACAATCCTTGGAGATAAATTGATCCCCAGATTGACATCCTTATCCAATTGCAGGTTGCTGGTTTGGGTTTCATAACCGGTATAGGAAAAGCTGACCTGATAGGTTCCTGCCGAAAGCGTAATGGAAAAAAAACCGTAGGCATTGCTGTTAACGCCTTTGCCCTGTCCATTAATAGCGATGGTGGCTCCAATCAGGTTTTCACCTGAAAGAGCATCTTTAACATAACCGCTAAGCGTGAATTTTTGCTGGGCGCGGATGGTGCCGAAACCGGCTATGGTCAGGAAAAAACAGAGGATAAATCGGTTCATGATTGTAAAACTACCTGCTGTTCAACAAAAACCCGGATACATGGTTCATATTTTACACCGGAAAGCGCCAATTATTTTAACTTTGCGGCCCATGTTAGTAGGATTACAGAATGTTACGTTTGAATTTGGTGCGCGGGTCATTGTATCCGAAGCTACCTGGCATATCC
>JALOMU010000329.1 GCA_025455285.1 Flavihumibacter sp. | reverse complement strand
CTTGAGCGGATGGAAACTTACCAATGGCAGAACAACCGGAAGATTTGGTGATAGTGTTCGAATGGCTCCCGGTGAAATAGTGATTCTTTGTCCGGCCAGGGCGACTACCCTCTTTGCTTCCTATGGGCGCACCATTGGATTAAGCCCTTTTCCTGCAATTTCCAATTCCGCTGATACCCTGTTTTTGTTGAATGAAAAAGATGAACTGGTATTTGCAGTCGCCAGAAAGCAGATGGAGGCTGGTCCCTGGAAATGGTGAACAAAGACAAAGCCTGCAGAACCTTAAACAACTGGTATGCCAGCCTGGATACGTTAGGAGGAAGTCCGGGCAGAACCAATAGTCATTCACCTTCAACTGTTACATTACCTGTTGCGTATCCAATTCATGCCTGGTGCCCGGATGCATATACGATTCGTTTAGCCTTCACCGATAGAGTACACCGGATGGTTGCCGAACAGGCTTCATTGTATAAGCTGGAGGCTGGGCCGGAAGTGGAAAAAGCGGAGCTGCTGGCTCCCTTCCAACAGGAGCTGCTGCTACATTTGCGAACCGCTCTTGAACCAGGAAAAATCTATTCACTTCAGGTAGCTGCAATACCCGGATGTGATGAAGAACCTGAGCCGGGAGCAGGGAACAATACAGTAAAAGTTGGATTAGCCGACAGTTCTGAGCGGGCCATTGCTATAAATGAAATTTTATCAGATCCAATGGCCGGAGGTAGTGATTATATTGAATTATTTCATGTTGGTAAGGCGCCGGTTCAACTCGGGGGATGGCAGCTTGCCAGCAGAAACAGCAATGGAAATTTATCAGGTGTCAGAGCATTGGTTCCTGGTCCCCGTTTCTTCTATCCGGGAGATTTCCTGGTTGTAACTACGGATGCGAGCTGGTTACAGAGGCAATACCTGGTGAAACAGCCCAACAGTTTGGTCCAATTGGTCTCCCTCCCCTCCTTTCCGAATGAAAAAGGAACAGTCGTACTCCTGGATGCAATGCAGCAAGTGATAGATGAGGTTCAATACGATGCCGCCTGGCACCATGAGATGCTTCGGAATACGGAGAATGTTTCATTGGAACGCAGGGATCCGGCAGCTTCCAGTTTGTCGGCTTCTAACTGGACATCTGCGGCTGCGCATGCCGGTTATGGAACGCCAGGATATGAGAATTCACAAGCAGGTATTCCTGATGATCCGGACCGGGTGTTTTTAACTGAACAGTGGATGAGTCCAGATGGTGACGGCAACCAGGATTACTGCGAAATACAATACGAGTTTGCACAACCAGGATACCAGGTAAGCATCCGGATTTTTGACCTTGTTGGAAATCCGCATCGAATGTTAATTAACAATGGTATTTGTGCAATGAAAGGAAGTTTCAGATGGGATGGAAAGAATGATAAACAGCAGCTTTCAGCAAATGGTTTGTACATCATCGTGGTGGATGCCTGGCATCTTTCCGGAAAAACAAAACGTTACCGGCTGGCGGTAACGTTGGGTAAAAAAAATTGAAACGAGCCGGGGTTTATTCAGCGAGTTTGATCTCGAAGTTCACCAGGTTCACAAATTGCTGAATTCGCCGTTTTCATATTGTTGAAGGAGATATCCCGGGTAGCCGCAAGATGACCTACAAATCCTCCTGCGAATGTATCTCCCGCGCCCGTTGGGTCAAATACTTCTTCCAGGGGCAATGCCGGTGCAAAGAAAACTTCGTTCTCGTGGAAGAGCAGGGCACCATGTTCGCCCTTTTTGATTACCAGGAATTTTGGTCCCATTTTCATGATTTCCTTGGCCGCTTTCACCAGGGAGAACTGGCCGCTTAACTGGCGCGCCTCGCTATCATTCACCATCAGCACATCCACTTCTTTCAGCACAATTTCCAGGTCAGCCATAGCTGTATCCATCCAGAAATTCATGGTGTCCATCACGATCAATTTCGGACGGTTTTTCAATTGACGGATAACACTCAGTTGAAGACTTGGCATCAGGTTTCCGAGCATCAGGAATTCCGATCCCTGGTAGGCATCCGGCACTTTCGGTTCAAAGCTGGCCAATACATTGAGTTGGGTATCCAGTGTATCTCTGGTATTCATATCGAGGTGGTACTTACCGGCCCAAAAAAAGGATTTCTCCTCTTTTTTCACCTGCACGCCATCCATCTGAACTCCTCTCCCTTTTAATTCTTCCAGTTCCTCTTCTGGAAAATCATACCCAATTACAGAAATCTGGTTTACGGGTTTCACGAAATTGGAAGCAGCATAGGCAACATAAGTAGCGGAACCTCCGATAATCTGTCCGCTTTTTCCAAAGGGCGTTTCAATGGCATCAAAAGCCATCGTACCAACAACGATTAAAGACATATTTGTGTGTTTTTACTTCACTCTTTCCCACCCGACCGGTGGCACCCGACCGGTGAAGTGAACGGGCGCAAAAGTACCCGAAATTTTTGAAGCCGGATGCACTAACGTTTGTTCGTATGTATATTTGGGGTCATATGGCGAAGATCAAGAGCAAAAACAACGGCACTAAAAAGGAAGTGATCGTAGAAGCCGCTACCCGGTTGTTCCGCGAAAAAGGCTTTAAAGCCGCTTCCATGCGCGATCTGGCGGAAGCTGTAGGGGTAGAAGCAGCCAGCCTGTACAATCATATACAATCAAAGGAAGAATTGCTACAGGAAATCTGTTTCAAGGTGGCCAATACCTTTAATCAGCACCTGGAGACCATTGAATCCAGTGAACTGCCTGCGATCCGTAAAGTGGAAGCAATATTGCGGTTTCATATCCGTCAAATGCTGGAACAGTATGAACTGGTGCTGGTGGCGGATCGCGACTGGAAACACCTGTCCGATCCCTATCTTTCCAATTTTCACAACCAGCGGCGCACCTACCGGAAACGCCTGGCTGGAATTATCGAGAAAGGAATCCATACCGGGGAGATCAAACAAGTTGATGCTCCTACTGTTGTACTGATCATGCTGCATGCCGTAAATGGTATTGAAAGCTGGCATCGTAGCAGGGAAAAAATCTCTGCCAAACAACTCGAAGAAAATATGGTGTTGATCATGATTGAAGGACTGAAAGCATGAGCATGCATTTTCACAAGCTGACCATCAGCGATATCCGGCCCGAAACGAATGAATGCGTATCGATTGCATTCGAAATTCCCGAGGATCTAAAAGAGCAGTATCGTTTTCGTGAGGGGCAGAATATCACCCTGCGAGCCACCATCAATGGTGAAGAAATAAGACGTTCCTACTCCGTATGCAGTTCACCGTTAGAAGGTGAGTTACGTGTAGCAGTGAAAGCAGTTGCAGACGGACGTTTTTCCAATTACGCCAATACGCAACTTAAAAAAGGCGATCGCTTAGACGTATTACCACCTACCGGAAAATTCTATACGCCTATTGACAGTACAGCGTCCAAAGAATACATGGCATTTGCAGCAGGCAGCGGTATTACGCCCATTATTTCTATTATTAAAACAGTGCTTGCTTCAGAACCGAAGAGCCGGTTTACCCTGGTGTATGGAAACCGTAACCGGGCATCCATCATCTTTAGGGAGCAACTCGAAGCATTGAAAAATAAATACATGGATCGCTTCCGGCTGATTCATATTCTGAGCCGGGAAAAAACCGATGCCCCACTATTGCATGGACGCATCGATGCTGCCAAATGTGAAGCACTGGGAGATAAACTACTGGAATGGGAACAGGTGGATCACTATTTTCTGTGTGGACCAGAACAACTGATCTTTTCGGTGCGGGATTATTTGCAGGAAAAAGGAGTAACAGCCGATCGCATCCATTTTGAATTATTTACCACACCCGGACAGGATCAAGCAACCAAAACCAGGCAAACAACCACTTCCACGGAACCTGGACAAATCGCAAAAGTGACCATTAAAGCCGATGGCCGCTCGCTTGAATTGCAGGTACCTTTCGATGGTCCGGTTATCCTGGATGCAGCCCTTCAGGCAGGTGCTGACTTACCCTATGCCTGCAAGGGAGGGGTTTGTTGTACCTGCAGAGCCAAACTGGTGACGGGTGAAGTGAGCATGGATACCAATTATGCCCTGGAACCCGATGAATTGGAAGCAGGATTCATCCTCACCTGCCAAAGCCATCCAAGAAGTACAGAGCTGTTGATCGATTTTGACCAGAAATAAGCAATCCCCTAACAGTTGTTAGTTTTTACGCTTAAAATGCTATTTTTACGCTATGGAAAAGCAGGCAACTATCAACCTGGAGCAGCAGTTCCAGGATCGTGTTGATCAGGATATCCGCATTGAGCCAAAAGACTGGATGCCGGACAAATATCGTCAAACCCTGATCCGTCAAATTTCTCAGCATGCACACAGTGAGATTGTAGGCATGTTACCGGAAGGTAACTGGATAACGCGTGCCCCATCACTGCGCAGGAAGGCAACATTGATTGCCAAAGTTCAGGACGAAGCGGGTCATGGACTCTATCTCTACAGCGCTGCTGAAACCCTGGGAATCAGTCGCGCTGAAATGATCGACCAGCTACACACCGGAAAAGCAAAATATTCCAGCATCTTCAATTATCCGACGCTGACATGGGCAGATATCGGTGCGATTGGCTGGCTGGTAGATGGGGCTGCCATCATGAACCAGGTTCCACTTTGTCGCAATTCCTATGGGCCTTATGCCCGTGCTATGGTGCGGATTTGTAAGGAGGAAAGTTTTCACCAGCGCCAGGGGTTTGAGATCTTGCTGACTCTGAGCAAGGGTACTGAAGCGCAAAAAGCCATATGCCAGGACGCGATTAATCGCTGGTGGTGGCCTAGTATCATGATGTTCGGTCCGGCCGATGACGCATCACCCCATACAGCGCAGAGCATGAAGTGGAAGATCAAACGCTTTACCAACGATGAACTGCGGCAAAAATTTGTAGATATCTGTGCAGAGCAGGTGAAAATTCTGGGTATGGAATTACCGGATCCGGATTTAAAATGGAATGCCGAAAGCGGAAATTATGAATTTGGAAAAATCAACTGGGAAGAATTCTGGCAGGTGATCAGC
>JALOMU010000003.1 GCA_025455285.1 Flavihumibacter sp. | reverse complement strand
GGTCCTACTGCCGATGATATTACTAAACCCCTGCTCTGTGAATATTTTGGCGGCAAACTGGTCAATGATCCGAAGGTCCTGGCACATGTTACCTACCTCTTTGAAAAAGTACTAAAACGACCAATGATTGAGCGGAATATCCGCCAGGCAGAAGTTCCGGATGTGTGCACCGTTTTACACAATCGGAATGGTACTGCTCCGGGCATGTGGTTTGAAAAAGACAATAAGATTGTTGCTTCACTTCCGGGCGTTCCGCATGAAATGAAGGGTCTTATGAGCGATGAAGTAATCCCCCGCTTATTGCAGCAGTTTCAGCCTCCAGTTATTGTACATCGCACACTGCTTACTGCCGGTATTGGTGAGTCCTTCCTGGCAGAACGCATCAACGCTTTTGAAACCAGCCTGCCGTCTTTCATAAAACTGGCTTACCTGCCGAATTACGGAATGGTACGACTCAGGCTTAGTGCCTCCGGTTATGATAAAGAACACATTGAAAAAATCATTGAGGAACAGTTCACTTTGTTGCAAGAGCAAGTGGCAGACGTGCTGGTCACCAACAAGGACGAATCCATGGACCTGGTGGTTGCCCGGATGTTGTTGGATCGTGGGGAAACACTTGGAACAGCCGAAAGCTGCACAGGTGGTTATATTTCCCAATTGCTAACTTCCGTTGCAGGAAGCAGCAGGTATTACCTGGGCAGTATCATCAGTTATGACAACCAGGTGAAAAAAGACCTGTTAGGGGTTCCTGATGGTACCCTTGAATCTGCCGGGGCTGTTAGTGAAGCAACAGTAATTCAGATGGTAAAAGGTGCATTAGCCGCTCTCAAAACGGATTATATTATCGCAACCAGCGGAATAATGGGTCCGGATGGCGGCTCACCCGAAAAACCGGTTGGTACTGTTTGGGTGGCTGTTGGCAATCAGGATGAAATCATCACCCAGCAGTTTCATTTCCGGTTCGATCGGCGCAGAAATATCGAACTAACCACCACCAATGCCTTTAACCTGTTAAGAAAATTTATAATCAGTCGGGGTACGGAAAAAACTAACAGTCATTAACATTAATACTGAATCCTTACCTTTGGCGCACAAATGATTGAATGCTTATGGCTCTAGTTGACCTGGTAATGCCTAAAATGGGAGAAAGTATCATGGAAGCCACTGTGCTGAAATGGCTGAAGAACCCCGGGGATACGGTGAAGCAGGATGAAACCGTACTGGAAATCGCAACCGATAAAGTGGACAGCGAAGTGCCCAGTACGGCGGACGGAGTGATGGAAGAAGTATTGTATCAGCCCAATGATGTAGTTCCTATCGGTTCTGTTATTGCCCGTATCCGAACCAATGGAGCGGCAGCTGAAACACCGGCTCCGGCTATTGTTGCTCCCATAGAACAGAAAGCACCTGAAGCCGTGGCTGTTCCAGTTGCACCTGCAGCTCCGGTAACTGAACCTGCTGTGGTCTCAAATCCGGAACACACCATAACTGGCAATGGCAATCGATTTTATTCGCCGCTAGTATTAAATATTGCAGCAAGTGAAGGCGTTTCCATGAGCGAACTGGAACATATTCCTGGTACCGGCAATGAAGGACGTGTAACCAAAAAAGATATTCTTCAGTTCGTACAGAATAAAAAATCAGGAACACAGCAACCAGTTGCAGCACCAGTTCAACAACCTCCCGCAACAAAACCGGCAGAACCTGCTCCGGCTTCCAGTCAGGTGATTGAAAGATCCTCCGGCTCCTATGGCAATAATGTGGAGATCATAGAAATGGATCGCATGCGAAAACTGATTGCCGATCACATGGTGAAGAGCAAGCAGATCAGTCCGCATGTTACCAGTTTTACCGAAGCCGATGTAACCAACCTCGTTTTGTGGCGCGATAAAGTGAAGTCGCAATTCATCAAACAGGAAGGTACCAAGATCACATTTACACCACTTTTCATCGAAGCCATTGTTCGTTGCATCAAAAAATATCCGCTTATTAATAGCAGTGTAGAAGGTGATCGGATTATCGTAAAAAAAGATATTAATGTAGGGATGGCTACTGCCCTCCCTTCGGGTAACCTCATTGTACCAGTGATTAAAAATGCCGACCAGTTTAATCTGGTAGGACTCACCAAACAGGTGAACACGCTGGCCGATGCTGCGCGTAACAACAAACTCAAGCCGGAAGATACACAGGGCGGGACCTTTACACTTACCAATGTGGGTACTTTTGGAAGTCTGATGGGTACGCCGATCATTCCGCAACCGCAGGTGGCCATTCTGGCAGTTGGAGCAATTAAAAAACGTCCGGTAGTTATAGAAACCGAACAGGGCGATTCCATCGCGATCCGGCACATGATGTACCTCAGTATGAGTTACGATCATCGTATCATTGATGGAAGCCTGGGAGCTACCTTCTTAAGCGCTGTTGCAAGAGAACTGGAACATTTCGATTCGCATAGGGAAATCTAAGCACACACATAGAGATCACTGCGGAGAGGGCTGACCATACTTGGATTGAACAAGTGTCAGCCTTTTTCCTTTTTTAGTGATGATGTACAAATTATCGTAAGCTGTATCCGGCAGGTCGTTTAATGATTGCTGTCCGGTTAATCCATTGACCAGATCATCAACCGTGTTGCTATGTCCCACTATAAGGGTGTTTGTTTTTAATGCTTTCAATTGATTGATCAGGCTGGAATCAATTCTGCCATATGTTTGAATAGTCAGTCCGGCCTGCCCGGCAGTGGGGGTTGCTGTTTCTTTTGTTCTTATGGTATTGGTGGAATAGATCGCACCAATCTTCTCTCCTTTTAATCTTTTAGCCAACTCTTTTGCACGTTGTTGTCCTGCTTCCGATAAGGGTGGATTACCAGCCGTTTGCATGGTAGCACCACTGCTTTCCTGCGCCTTTTCTGCATGCCGTACGATATAATATTTCTGATAACATCCCGTTAGTAAAAAAGTAAGGAGCAATAATGGCAGGACTGGTTTCATAAACGTTGTTTTAACAGCAATTTCAGTAAATTAAGGAAAATAAGTTCACCATGAAAACATTATCCCAAACCTGGTTTGCCGAAGGATATATTGATTTCGAACTGAAAAAATATACCCTGCTTGCTTATCTGCAGGAAGTTAACCGGCACTTCAATGAAAACAGGCTCTATCCTCAATTAGCAGATATCATCTTTCATTATAACAACCTGGTTCAGTTCAGGGAGAATAAAAAATTTCTGCAGGAACAGTTCCCCAAACGCCTCACAGGCATCCAGTTGGAAAAATTGCAATTGCTCTATGAACAGATGATTGAAGATGATGAAATGATGGAAGAATTGGAAAACATCATTTACTACTCAACCGGCAAGATGAAAGACACGATTCGAAGCGGTACAGAAATCTTCGAATTTGTAGAAGATAAAATCCAGATTGAACCTGTCGGAATCATTCCATTGGAAAATAAAGAAGGGTATTTTTTCCTGAGTACCTCCAACAAAAAAGAAACTCTTATTTATTACTACCGGTTAAGCATATTCGAAAAACACGATGAACAGTATCGCGCAATCAAAACCAATTTTTTAGCGGAATGGCATCGCACCATCAGTAATACCTTTGAGCAAATGAAAGGTACCCTTATAAAAGAAAAGAAAGAGCTGCCCAATCCGGCGGTGTACACCATCTGTTCAGATCTTTCTTTTCCAGTAGAGGAAACGCTTTTACCGATAGCAAAGCGCTGCCTCGTGCGATATATCTCTTAATAGTCGAGTCCCCAGTTGACTCCCTTCAGCGTTGCAGGAACTCCCTCCTTCATCCATACTGGTGCTGGTGCACCTTTCAGATAATGATCGAAGAACTGCGCCATACGGATGGTCCAGTCCTTTCTGTTTCTACGTTCATTAATCCCATGTAATTCATCGTTGTAATTAACCATCCATACCGGTTTGCCTAACCTGCGTAATGCCGTAAAATATTCTATGCCCTGGTACCAGGGTACTGCATCGTCCTTATCGTTGTGCAACATCAGCAAGGGCGTTTTTACTTTATCGGCACGGAAAAGCGGACTGTTCTTAATGTAGAGTTCGGGTTTCTCCCAAAGTGTGGCACCCAGCCTGCTTTGGGTCTTTTCATACTGGAACTGGCGACTGATACCGGTACCCCATCGAATGCCGCCATAGGCACTCGTCATATTACTAACCGGTGCACCTGCTTCTGCTGCAGCAAACATATTGGTTCTGGTAATCAGGTAGGCAATTTGATAACCTCCCCAACTATGTCCTTGTAATCCCATTTTTGTGGAATCCACAAATTTGAACTTCGATAAATAACGGGCAGCCGATACAACCGAATTATACGCATCTTCACCAGGCTGACCGGTTTTATAATAAATATTGGGGTCAAATACCAGGTAACCATTACTGGTATAATAAGCGATATTAACGGAAGCCCTCACTGGCATAGGTTCTATATAATTATACCTCCTGTCGGCATTCTTTTCATAGAAATAAAAGATCACCGGATATTTTTTAGAGGCATCAAAATTCTCTGGTTTGTAGAGTAATCCCTCACTCATTTTCCCATCCAGCATTTTCCATTTATGCAGTTCCACCGTAAACCAATTGTATTGATCCTGCTGTGGATTGAGTCCACTTATTTTTCGGTGGGTTGTCGAGTTTTCGGCTTCCTGTAAGCTCGTCAACCAGAGATCCCTGGCAGCCGGCATTTCTTTTACAAACAACAGTTCATCACTTTTCTTTGCTTTGATCGCACCATCAACTACTGATGGATGGATCAAAGTAGCCGGATTACCTGCAACAAATGTAGCTCCCATTGTATGTGTTTTCCATCCGTATCCTTTTGAAACATTGTCAAACAATTGAAACAGCAGGGGCTGACCATCTTTCAGGAAGCGCTCTTCGCGATCAAGCACTTCATTCCGAATGCTGATTTTATTTTTTCTCCCCCAACCCTGGGTCAGTAATTTAGCTGTTTCATTTCCATTCGGATCCAGTTCCCAGATATCATATTTATCGTAGATATAAACTTTTTCATCCTTTTCTTTCCATCCCATCAATCCATGCGGCGGAGCATCTGACGGTGTATCATGCTCTTCATCATAGAGGGGAACTGTAATTGATTTTGTAATTACCGATTTTCGGTCAGACTGATTTGAATAACCGATCCAATGTTTCTGCATCGGATCATACCAAAGCACAAAATTTCCAGCAGGAGACAAACGGACTGTTCCGCGGCTAGCCTTCTCCGTTATAATTTTTCGCTTCCCTGTTTTAATATCAACCAGGTATAACCGAACTGCACCATCTTGTTTCCATTGTTGTTCAATCCGGTAACCCAGGTTGCTCATACCCAAAGCATGGGTTGCATTTCCCTCATCACCCGGCATCACCGTTTCGCAACTATCATCAGCCAGTTGCAACCAGCTTCCTGTTTCAACATCCCATACAGCCAGCCAGCTTTTTTTTAGCTCATTGGAAAGATTGACCAATTGCTGAGGTTGCAGATAATCATCCTTATAATTCCATACATCCAGTTTAGCCGTTTCAAATTCAACCAGGCTGGTATCCTTAACCGGACGATCAGGTGCAAGTCCGAAGAAAAGTCGTTTACCATTCTGGCTGAAATAATTCGAGAAATCCGGACTGATTACCTGTTGCTTTCTCATAGCCGGTGAAGAGCTGTTCAAAAGTTCTTTTGCCTTACCCTGACCTGTTTCAAAATAATACAACTGGTAATATTTTTTCAGCGCTTTTGAACTGCTGTCTTTTTGAATTATAAAAGCAAGTCGATTGCCTGCTTCTGATATGGCGAATGATTTTGCTTCCTGGAAACCGGATAAAATGGTATCAATCCGGTTATTGGCAAAATCCTGCCACAATAGCCGGGCTTCACTTAAGCTGTCACTATTCCTTCTGCTTTGTTCAATAATCAGTCCCTCCCCAAAATCGGCAAATTTATATTCTAATACCAACTTATGGATCCATTCTTTACCTGTACTCAGATCGCGTACAATCAGTTCAGTTCCTTCTTCAACGGGCTCTGCCTTTTTCCCTGCAGCCGGCGATTTAGCAGGCTGGATAGCTGACATGCCTTTGATACGTGCTTCATTTACTTTATTGCGTAAACTATCAGAGATACGATTCAGGCTGTCTGCCATCTGCAACATACGTTGCAACCGGACAAGTGAGTCCGTAACAACTGGCCGGGGAGCGACCGTGATGCTTTTCGATTTATGGTAAGCGAGAAAGTTGCCGCCTTTTGCCGGCATCTGGTACGATTTTATTTCTGCAATACGTTGCTCTGTGCCTTTCTCCAGATCAAGGATTAACAGAGAATCCTTAGGCATATCGTTCGGGCCTTTCTTAAGAATTCTGGCCGCACGGGTATCCTTAAAAAAAGGCTTGATACGTGCAACCAATATTCGATTATCATAGCTAAACATCGCCTGGTAACAACGTGGGAGTTTCCAGGATTTATCTCCATTGGTTGAATTGATAAATAATTGTCCATCGCCTTCCTGAACTACTACTGTGAAAGCAAGCCATTTGCCATCACTGCTCAGGATTCGTTCACCAATATTCTGCCATTGATCATATACATTATGATCCAATGGTTTCTTTTGGGAACTGGCGGGCAGATAGCTAATCAGAAAGAAAAGAGCCCAACAAAAATTCCGCATGTGTGTACTGTTTAGTAGCTAAAATTAAGGAATCCGGTTTATCGATGTGCTTTCCAGACACGAAACAACTGCAGTAAAACGGCAGATATGATAATAAGCAGCCCAACATAAAAATGTAACCCAAGTGCTGCATTTTCCTGGAATATAAAAAAAGCCAGTAATATACCATAAACCGGCTCCAGGTTATAAGTAAGATTTACCGTAAAAGCGGAAATATGTTGAAGTGCGTAAGCTGATAAATAAAATGCCCATACAGTACAAATCAGTGATAAAACGAGCAACCAACCCCAATCAGACCAACTTGGGATAAGTACATTTGCTGGAAAAAAATAAAGATAAACAGGCATTATACAACTTAATGTAAGTAATCCTCCAGTGAGCTCATAGGTTACCAGTGTTTCTACCGTAACCTTCTTCAACAGGATTCTGTTCAACACAGGAAAGATGGCCCCCAGAAAGGCTGATATTACACCAATAATAATACCGGTTTGATAGCGGGTATCAAATTGAAAAATGATAAATATGCCAAGAATAACCAATAAGCCCAATGCCAGCTCCTGCCAGACCGGTTTTTTCCTCAGCATTAAAGGTTCTACCAGCGCAGTAAAAAATCCAATAGAGGAAAAACATACCAGCGTAACCGATACATTGGAATATTTTATCGCTCCATAAAATGTTACCCAATGTATGGCAGCTATGAAACCGACTCCAAAGATGGCAGCCAGTTGAGATAATGGAATTTTTTTGATGGTCTTCCGGAATGCGGCAATAAGCCATAGTGCAAGTGCACTTAATAGCAGCCTGTAGAATACGATAAGGGCCTCATTCAGTGTAATTAATCTGCCCAGAACGCCTGTAAAACCTGCCAGTATAACGGCGATATGCAACCGAATAAAAGCAGTTTTCATGCAGCAACTTCTTCTTCATTATTTTTCATCCGGTTATGGTAGTCTTTGAACAGACTCTCCCAGCGAAGTTTCAGCACCCCAAGTACACCTTCCTTTACGATACCTTTGTGCATTTTTGAAACACCATACTGGCGGTCCTCAAATATGATGGGAACCTCTTTTATCTTAAATCCCAGTTTCCAGGCGGCAAATTTCATTTCTATCTGAAATGCATAACCGAGAAATCGAATTTCATCCAGATTGATGGCTTCCAGTACTTCCTTTTTATAACAGACAAAGCCTGCGGTTGTGTCTTTTACGGGCATCCAGGTTATAATGCGCGTATACCAGCTTCCTCCTTTTGATAAAAAAATCCGATCCCAGGGCCAGTTTACCGTACCACCGCCTTTTACCCACCTTGAGCCTATTGCCAGATCGGCCCCTCCTTCTGAACAGGCAAGGTAAAGCCGCTGAAGGTCTTTGGGATTATGGGAGAAATCTGCATCCATTTCGAATATATACCTATAGCCTTTGGCAAGCGACCATTTAAAGCCATGAATATAAGCTGTTCCCAATCCAAGTTTACCGGTACGCTGTTCAAGGAATAACTGTCCCGTATACTGCTGCTGTAAACCCTGAACAATCTGTGCCGTACCGTCCGGTGACCCATCATCAATTACCAATACATGAAAATCCTGCTGCAGCCCGAATATAGCCTGCAGGATAGAAGAAATATTTTCCTTCTCGTTATACGTGGGTATTATGACTATCTTTTCCAAAAACGGATGCGAAATTACTTGAATTAAGGCTTCTTCAGGAGGGTCCTGTTTAAAATTTCAGTCAATTTTTGTTTGGTATGAAGCGGAAAATCGCCCTTCATCATCCAGTCGTAATACTGTGGCTCTGATTTTAAGACATCAGCAACAGGGCGTCCTTTATGTTTGCCAAAATTGAATACTTCCACTCCATTTACCAATATAAAGCGACGGGCGAAATCAACGATTTGTTCCTCTCCAATGAATTTAATAACGGATTCAACTGTATCACCCAATTGCGGATACCGGATCAATTGCGCCTCCAGAACTTCCCAGGTTGCTGTTGCATCCACTTCTGCGCTATGCGCCCCATCCAGTGTCTTATTACAATAGAATTTATATGCTGCGCTCAGTGTCCGCTGTTCCATCAGGTGAAAGATCTTCTGAACATCCAGTAATCTGCGGGAACCAACTTCAAACTCAAGACCTGCACGTAAAAACTCTTCCACCAGCAGCGGAATATCGAAACGATTGGAATTGTATCCGGCCAGATCACAATTCTCCATGAATTGCTTCAATTCATTGGCAATTTGGCGAAAAGTCGGAGCGTCTTTGACCATTTCATCTGTGATGCCATGTATATCAGAAGCACCAACCGGTATCGGCATTTCCGGGTTAATTAACTTCCTTTTATTTGTTCTGCTGTTGTCCTTTCCGATTCTTACGATCGCTATCTCCACAATTCTGTCGGTCCCTAGGTTGGTGCCGGTTGTCTCAAGGTCAATAAATGCTATTGGTCGTTGTAATTGTAATGGCATGGCGCAAATGTACACTTATTGACAGTTTACCCAATCAGCTCCTGTTAACCATACCATAAATTATTAATAAATTATATGTATCCATCTCTTTTCAATGGTTAATTGGACTTAGGTATGTAATTTGCAAGAGAGTATCAATAAATCTGGAAAACATGAAAAAACTATTGATAGTAATTGGATTGGCAAGTTTACTTGCTGTGGGTTTCAGCTCTTGTACTACCTCTAGAGGGGGGTGTAAGATGTCTGCCGGTATGGTTGGTTACTAAATAATAGCTGTTAACTATGAATTGGAATACGCTCTCCAGCCTGGAACAAATTGAAGTTATCCGGAAGGCATCACACCATAAACCACAGGTAATTTTTAAGCATAGCACGCGCTGTTCCATAAGTGCTATGGCAAAAAACAGGTTAGAAAAATCAACTCCACCGGAAGGAGTTGATTTTCACTTTTTGGATCTGATTCAATTTCGTCCTGTTTCTAATGCGGTAGCCAATGAGTTTGGTATTGAACACGAATCTCCACAGATACTCCTGATCCGGAATGAATCAATTGTTTATACTGCGAGTCATATGGGTATTTCCATGGCTGAACTCGAAGAAGCAGTTAATTCCGTGCGTAATAATTAAGTCGGAGTGTAAGCGGCAATCCTCCATTTTCACTTAGTGTATAAAAACCCTTGAGGTCTGTTTTAAACGCGATGGCTTCTCCCTGAGGCTCGAGTGCTGGTGGTATCGAAACAGCTTCCCGTTGTAACGCCACTTCTGCAGATTCACCATTATTCCTTTTCCAGTAAAAGATTCCTGTATAGGTCCTGAGCAACAGTTCTTTACCATCTCCTCCAATAGCTGCCCCGGTTACTCTTTCCAGTTTAGTTGAACCAGCGAGTACAGCTGTATTCAGTTCATTTGTTTTATAAGGAAAACGCAGTACAAAAATCGTTGCAGGCTTTTCTTTGGTTACCAAAATAATATCTTTTGTTGCAGGCTCAACCAGGATGGCCTCTGTATTGTGAGAAACTCCATCTTCATATACAAACCGGATTTTTACCAGATTCTGCACGGTTGTAACTCCTGCTCCGGGTTCTTCTATCCGGTAAATGGCATATTCCGAATACTGGTTCGCATTGTCGCCGGTTTCAGCAATGTATAGATACTTTAGTGCCGGATCTGGTCCAGTTCCAATAGCCAGGTCTTCCCAATCACGGTTTTCGGATCCAGGCAGCGCTACTTCTTCCTGTAATTCTCCGGAATGATTTACCCGAAGCAACTCATTGCCATTTTGGCTGTCCTGAATCATCCAGATCGAACCAGGCTGTGCATAACTATCTGCAATACCGGATACTTCTCCCGGAAAATTTCCTGGCAATAGCGTACCTACAGATTCTTTAAACAGCGGTTGAATAACATCAGATTCACCCGATTTGGTACAGGAAAGTAAAAAGACAACCAGCACCAGGCCAGTGTTTTTAGGGAATAACTGCAGCATATTAGTAAAAATAATTACTTATATGCTGCAGTCAAATTATTGGAACAGTAATTTCTCAATAGTTTCCACTCCGGTCTCCGTATTTCTGACTTTCAGGAAGTAAACGCCTGGCTTCATGGATAGTTTTCGCTCCAGGGTAACGGTTACAGGTCCACCTACCGCTTTTTGGGTCTGGTACAATACCTGGCCGGCAACATTCATTAGATCTAACTGATACAGTCCCGGTTGATTTGCCTGGAATGAGATATTCACCATATCTTTCACCGGGTTTGGATAGATCCGGATGGGAAGTACCGCTGACGCTTCCGTTTTTAATTTCACCAGGTTACTATAGCTTACTCTGCCGCTCTTATCAATGGCTTTAATCCGGTATTGGTGAAGTGGCCCTGTCAGCCGGTCATCGGTATAACTAAACTGAGTTCCTGCGCGGTTGCCTGTAACATTAACTTCACCTATTACCTGGAATTCGTTTGTAACAGAATGCAGTCGCTCTACCTGATAACGAACGATATCACCTGTTTGTAAATGATTCCAGGTCAACTGGTGTGCTTTTCGGATCGTTTTTCCATTCAGTTTGATCTTATCAGATAATACGCCCCCACAATTTCCGGTTACATTGTAATAGCTCAGTCTGATCAAACATCCGTTATTCACGGAAACTTTTGATACATATTCACCAATTCCATCCGGTTCCAGATAAGGAATCATGTACTCCCGATCTGTACTTACCAGTACACTGTCTGTGTCAGATAATTTCTGATACCATTCATAACTGGCATTGGGGAAAACCGGTACAGACAGGGTAACATCTGTATAATAACAATCGGATTGCGCAGTTACAACGATATTCTGCAATGGCAGAACACTGACATCATTCAGCGTTGCATTACCACAGAAGTCAATTACTCTCAAACGAACCAATGAATAGCTACTGCCATTATTGATATTAAATACCGGACTTGCCTGAGGTGCTGCTACAATTGATGGTGCAGCCGGAACACTTCCGATGATCTCGTACATGAACGGTGGAGCACCACCGGTAACATTGGCACCAACACTGAAGGAATTGTTATCACACTGGTAGGAAGCTGATTTATCCAGTTGGGGATATTGATATGCTCCCACCACCACGGTATCATATCCTTTGTTGTTGCAGCTTCCCGGAAGATTGTATTGAATTACATAGGTGGCTGGTTCCAGATCCATCCATTTATAAACAGCCACGGATCCGGTATTATATGGCATATTCACAACATTGCCATCTTTCCGAATGATAACCGGACTAATCACTCCAAGATTGGAACTAACGGTTACGGTTAACTCAGAAGAGCCATTCTGGTTTACACCAGACGGACATTTGGCGGTTACCTGCAGATCGCTGTTGAAGGTGCTCATCACAGGAGTAATATTACCACTAGTAGCACTACCGCAATTATCGGTTAATTCTACCCGGTACTGCTGACCTCCCGGTAACATATCCAGTCCATTTGCCCATAAGGTGGTACTCCAGCTGGTTGCTGTTGCTACCAGTGAATCCGCGGGTGTATAAACATTGATAGTATAAGGTCCGAATCCATTCGATGCAGTAACCCTGATATTGGTTTTGTTAAACACACAGGATGGTTGCGCAAGTAAGGAAATGCCTGGTGAAACACGACGAACCTCAAAGCAACGGGTAATTGTGGTATCATAACAATTATCCCTGATTCCAATACAGTAGGAACCATAAGGAATGTTACTAAACTGACCTGTCGAATTGGTTGTTACTACATTGTTTGCAGAATCGCGAAGCGTATAAGTTGGCGAACTGAAGTTATTAGTCCATGCAACCCTTGCTGTAAATCCGTTACACGTACGATTTGAGATATTTATACCGCCTGCAGATGGAGCGATTTGCGTAACCGTCATGCAACGTGTAATCAATGTATCGTAACATGCCGGATCGTTTTGCACTTCCATACAGTAAGAACCATAAGGCACATTGCTGAATACACCATTGGTATTGGTCCCAATAACTGTTCCA
>JALOMU010000328.1 GCA_025455285.1 Flavihumibacter sp. | reverse complement strand
ATAAACGCCGGTGGCCAAAATAAACCCGGTTGGTTTCATCTTTCCAAAAGCCTTCACCATCCGGACCGCGATGTGCCAAGACAGCTGTCATGGCCTGAATCTCACGGATCTGTTTGTCCGGCTCCGCAGAGCAAGTTTCTGTTATGATGCCGGCTATTCCACACATGATGTAAAAATCAGAAAAAGCTGATAGGTACGCGCACCATTTCGGTGTCCCATCCAATGAAAAGACTCACACTGCCATTGGTTCTATCAAAATACATGCTGAAGGATTCCAGCGCATCAGCATTGTGCTGAACAGGAACTTCCGTGCGAACCACATCCTTTTTTGGGTCATACAAAAAAGCACCCCAAACATCGGTTTCCTTATTCAGGATGATGGTCCACTTATCAGTGGTTGGGATGGCATACAAGGTATAGCGGCCTTTTTTTACCCGTGCGGCACCAATCTTTGCATCACGGTACAATTCAATTTCTGTGGCCTCGTTGGCTCCGAGTCGCCAGATACTTCCATATTCCACCAATTCTCCAAATACTTTTCTGCCATTTTTCTGAGGGCGACTGTAAGTAACTCTTGCCATCAGGGGTTCATTGGCTTTTTCCTGGATCCGCAGAATCGGATAATTAACCGGATAATAACTGAAGTCCAGGGGAGATTTATCAACCGGTGGAAATTTGGTTTGGGCATTTAGATGCAGCTGCATACAGCAAATGAATCCTATCAATATTCCTGTCTTGCGTACTTGCGCTATAGTAATCATGCAATTCTTCCTTTTCGGCTTCAAAAATAAGGATGCGATCCAACAATGCTCACCGGTTTTTATGACAGGAATCAGGAATCCCCCGGTTTTCGTCTTATATTTTTGCAAAAAAATCGAATGCGACCTCCTATCCACTATGTATCCGCTGAAGAAGCCCTCTCTGTTATTCAATCCGGTAATCGTGTATTTGTACAGGGCAGCGCCCAGACCCCCTCTTACATGATGAAAAAACTGGCGGAGCAAAAGGACCGGTTGCAGGGTGTAGAGTTAGTAAACATATCTGTTTATGGCGATATGGTAGTAGATAAACCGGAATACCAGGGTCATTTTCATATTAACTCACTGTTTGTATCAGCCAGTATCCGCGAAGCCGTGCAAGCTGGTCGCGCTGATTATGTTCCGGTGTTCCTGAGTGAAATTCCGGAGCTGTTCAAGCAGGGCATTCTTCCTATTGATGTGGCTATTGTGCATGTATCTGTGCCGGATGCACATGGATATTGCTCATTGGGTGTTTCTGTAGACATTGCACGTTCAGCGGTTAATACTGCCCGTTATGTAATTGCACAGGTGAATCCAAATGTTCCCCGCACGCATGGAGATGGCATGATTCACGTGAATCGTTTCCATGCAATGGTATACCAGGAAGCTGAATTGCATGAAGCCAGGTTCGGAGAAAAATCAGGAGAAGCAGAAAACAAGATCGGGGCGTATATAGCCGGCATGATTGAAGATCGCAGTACGTTGCAAATGGGCATAGGTGCCATTCCGGATGCCGTATTACGTTGCCTGGGAAATCATAAAGACCTGGGTGTGCATACAGAAATGTTCAGCGATGGCATTATTGACCTCGTAGAAAACGATATCATCAATAATAAATACAAAGCCATCCATCCGAATAAATCAGTAGTAGGATTTGCGCTGGGTACAAAGCGTTTATACGACTACGTGAATGATAATCCGGCTTTTGCATTCCTGGATATTGATTATGTAAACGAAAGTTCAGTTATCAGACGTAATCCTAAAATGGTAGCTATCAACAGTGCAGTAGAGATTGATTTAACCGGACAGGTATGTGCAGATAGTATCGGAACTTTTCAATATTCAGGCATAGGTGGCCAAATGGATTTCATGAGAGGTGCGGCTTTGAGTCCGGGTGGCAAACCAATCATTGCCCTGCCTGCCCGTACTGCCAAAGGCATCTCAAGAATAGTTCCTTTTCTTAAAACTGGTGCCGGAGTAGTAACCACACGTGGACATATTCACTATGTGGTAACTGAATATGGCATTGCTTATTTATACGGAAAGAATCTACGGCAGCGGGCGAAGGCATTGATTGAAATTGCTCATCCGGAGGATCGCGAAATGTTGGAGAAAGCAGCTCATGAGCGATTTAAGATATTTCCGGTCGAGTAAGCTGGCGTCGGTATTCGTCCCCCACATGCAGCAGCAATTCAGGGAAAAAGCGCTGGAAGCAGGACTGCAGTAATTCATATTCCGCTTCAAAGGCTTCAAACGCAGGCTGAAAGTCATCAAGATACTTCGCCCTGCGAACAAGCCCTTCCATGCTTCTTTCGATGCCCCATTTCTCTTTATAATTGAGCAGCCAGTTCTGTTCTTTCATGTATGGAAACATGCGGCTGAACTGATCCGGGAAATGAACCGCTTGTCCTTCTAATTCACCGTACACCCACTGACTAAAATCATGCAGGCTGTTTCCAGGAAACACCAATTCATCGGTTGCGAGGAAATGATCGTACACCACATCCACAAATGCGGAAGCATACAACCCAACAGCAGGTTTAAAAACCTTTTTGGCGATGGTATTCACCGGATGTTCATCGGTAAACGTATCAATAGCACGATGTAATTCTATGCCCCTGAGTACAGGAGAAGGATAATCAAACTTCTTTTTACCTTTCACGAAATCGCTGATCAGGTTTCCTAACAGCAGCTCCGGCTGGCGAAAAGAAAGATAGGCATGTGCTAAAAAGTTCATTCTTAAATATAGGCAGTTTCCACTTCTCTAATTTAACCATGGGTTAACCCAGATTTACTTTTTATTTAACAAATTTTACCAACTGCCCGTCCAGCCTGCGTTTCAGCCGATTTTTCAAGACCCGGCACAGCTAATCTTTCCAGGTACTTATCAAATATTTACTTTAAGCAACCACCAATCACTATTTGCTTGACACGGGTCTGTAACCTTTCTACTTTTACATCGTCAAACTATTCAAACAGACATTAATCATTAAACCTTTCAAATTTTATTGTATGAAAAAGTTCATCTTAATCGCCGCTACAGCTTTTGTAAGCCTGGCCAGTTTCGCAAGTGTTGATCCTATTACAGGAAAAGTTCTTGAAGCATTCCGCACTGAGTTTGCTTCAGCAAAAAATGTTCAGTGGAAATCCCTGGATGATGCCGGATTGTATCAGGCAACCTTTTCTTTCCGCAACACTGAACTGAGTGCATTTTATGATGCAGAAGGATCTCTGGTAGCAACTGCACGTTACATTGATATTGCAAGCTTACCAATTATGGTAACTAAAGCTATCCAGGAAAAATATCCTGAGCATGTAATGAAGAATGTGATTGAGCACATTGCTAACGGAAGCACTACTTACCATGTAACCTTACATGGTGTGAAGTCAAGCATGATCGTATCTGCTTCACCTGCAGGAAATCTCAGTGTATTCAAAAAAATTAAAAACAAACTGTAACCT
>JALOMU010000327.1 GCA_025455285.1 Flavihumibacter sp. | reverse complement strand
GTTGCGTTCCTGAATTTGTAGCGGATATAATGACCAAAATAAAGTACCTGTTTGGGGGTTAATTCATCTGCCCGGTTTTTATCAGCCAGTGTTTTCAGGTGAATATCGCTGGTTAGCTTTCCGGCTCTTTCCAGGATCCGTCCAAGGGTAGGCGGCACGGTTTTCCCTTCAAAAAGTTGAATGATCTTTTTTAATCCCCGAACAAAATCTCCGAAATGTTGCAGGCTGAAGCGGATGATCGCATAATCGGGACCGTGAAACAATTTGTAGAACTGTGCGTTCACCCAATTGTTGTCTACCGGAATACTGTCGAGTTGGGTGCCGAAAAACTTTTCCATCACCATAAGGGTTCCATTGGTGATATCCTCCGGCCAGTTATCCAGTTCCTCCAGCATTAACTGCAGAATTTGCTGGGTTTGGAGAATTGATTTCAGATCATGAAATGGTTGCTGGAAACGCAGGCGGAGCCATTCCTTCCCTTCTACGGTACGGGTAAAATTGAGCCGGTGAAATATGGAATATTCCTCTTCCGGGTGAAATATATTGAGGTCCAGCAGAGAGGTTTTATCTATATCCATGTGCTACCAATTTAGTTAATCCGCCTCAATCAGCGATCGAATTCCAGTCGCATTCCTTTCTGTGATTCATCAAACCCCTCTTTTCCATAAACCAGATGTCCGTTAACAAATGTGTGAGTAACCGAAGATGGGAAAGTGGTTCCTTCCAGCGGGCTCCATCCGCACTTGTAGTAGATATTCTCCTTGGAAACTATGGTCGGCTGGTTCAGGTCTACCAGTACCAGGTCGGCAAAATAACCTTCCCGGATATAACCCCGCTGGCGAATCTGGAAGCAATCTGCCGGAGCATGGCTCATCTTCTCAACCACTTTTTCCAGCCGGATTGCCCCTTCTTTCACATAGTGCAGCATCAGGGGCAGAGAGTGCTGAACCAAGGGAAGTCCGGCATGTGCATGGAGGTAATCTTCCTGTTTTTCGGCCCAGGTGTGTGGGGCATGGTCGGTTGCGATGATATCCAACCGGTCGTCCAGCAGGGCTTTCCAGAGGGCAGTCCTGTTGTTTGGTGCTTTAATGGCCGGATTACATTTGATCTGGTTACCAAGCTGCGCATAATCGTCACTGGTAAAATGAAGATGATGTACACAAACTTCGGAGGTGATGCGCTTTTCCTTTAGCGGTAACATATTGCCAAAAAGGGCTAATTCCTTTTCCGTTGATATATGCAGAATATGCAAGCGGGTATTGAATTTTTTAGCCAGTTGTATAGCATAAAAAGAAGATTCGAAACAGGCTTCTTCGTTTCGGATAATGGGATGGTCTGCCGCCGTCAGGGTCCTTCCACTTGCTTTGGCAGCTTCAAGGTTTTTACGAATGATCCGTTCATCTTCACAGTGGGTGGCAATCAAAAGTTCAGTACCCTCGAATATATGTTCGAGTGAGAGCGGGTTATCTACTAACAAACCGCCTGTTGAGGAGCCCATGAAGATTTTTACTCCGCAAACCCTGTCTTTCTTTTCATTGGTGCGCAGCACCTCTTCCAGGTTGTTATTGGAGGTTCCCATAAAAAAGGAATAGTTGGCCAGGGAACTGGCTGCGCCAATTGCATATTTATCCTCCAGTAGTTCCTGTGTAAAAACAGGGGGCTGGGTATTGGGCATTTCCATGAAACTGGTTACGCCACCCGCTACAGCAGCTTTTGATTCAGTATAAATGGTAGCTTTATGTGTGAGTCCCGGTTCGCGGAAATGCACCTGGTCGTCAATTACTCCAGGTAATAAATGTTTTCCTTCTGCGTTTATTTCGATAGCCTCATTTGTGGCACTGATTTGGCTGTTGATTTTTTCAATCCGTCCCCCCGAAAGCAAAACGTCCGCTGTGCGAATCGTTCCTTCATTGACAATTTGCGCGTTCTTTATGAGATATTTTTGCATATTAGATGTTCATTCCTGTTTAAAAACCATTGAATGCAAGTTATAAAAAGACTGCTTTATACCGCCTGCTTAAGTTTTCCGGTTATTGGATTTTCCCAGTCGACGCTATTACCCCAGGGGTATAAACACCAGCCCCTGATGGACCGACTGGAAATTATGTACCGTGATAGCGCGATCTCCCTACAGCATATCAAACCCTATGATCGTAAAGGTTGGGTAAAATTCCTGGAAACCGTTCCGGAAGAAAATCTGAGCCGGGTAGATGCACATAACCGCAGGAGTGCCCTGATGAACAACCTGGAGTGGGTGAGTGGCGACAAATCAGCCTTCCTTAGCAAAAAGCCTGTACTGAAAAGTTTTTACCAATACCCCGCTGATTTTGCTTTGGTGGATGTAAAAGATTTTTTTCTGAGCATTAACCCGGTAGTACAGTTCATTGTAATGAAAGAGTCTGATAATGACGAATCTCTGTTTCAGAACACGAAAGGAGCACGGGGCAGAGTGTTTTATCCGCAGAGATTGTCACCTTAAATGTCAGCATTACATCGGGACGGTCGTAGAAATACGTTATGCCCCGAAATCCCGTAGCTTCGCACTGTGTGCAATACATACCCTGAGATACGTAGAGACCTTCTAAACTTTTATTATGTTGGGGGTAAATGCGGTTGTGAACTTCAAGGACAAAAACATCTTTGGGTTCTTTGATCGTCAACTGATCCTTAGTGGCGATATATTCTGATGCATCGAGCTGGCGTCCGTCGATCTTGACATTACGAAGCTCCAAATCACGTCCGTCCAATACAAGTGCCGTCGCTGCTGCTCCCGAACGAAGGCGTATCGAAGAGATTGCTGTGACGTCAGTATGTTCCGGGTAGAGGTCGAATTTCATATCGACATGATCGATTTGATAAGGGGTCTCTCGGTAGTCCTTGAGGTAGATCATTTGCGGAGACGTGGTCATTTCAAGTCCCTTCTGGATGGAGATTGCATGAAAACCCCCATCTTTATCACAAGTTAGTCGTCTCCGGATAGCAATTCTACTCTGCCAAATATACTGCAAAACCACATCTCCTTACCAAGCTTCGCAAGCTGCTGCAAGGTGGCTGCTCGAATCTCAAAGGGTTCACTGGAGTTGGTCAAGTCACAGGCCAGAGGAATCAGTTCACGGATGCATTCCTCGATATCTGCCACCATTGCTACCGAGGGAATGCCCTGCGATCAACTATCCGCAAGTGTGTTCATATCACCACAGACATATAATCATCGGGGCTGATGTGCTCATCCAGCTACACTTCAGCCACAAGCTGCCTCTGATGATTGATGAGGATTATGCTGCATTCTAGCAGTTTGAAACTTGAATTTCTTAATTAAGCATAGGCATTTTGTACAACTGGACGTGCGTGTACCTGAATGTGTGCTATCCTTTGGGATGGCAGCTCACTGTAGCAGTATCTCTTGACCGCATGCAAGGAGTCAAGTGTCTCACTGTCCTGCTGTTCATAAGTGGTCAAAGGCAAGCATAATGAATGCATAAAAACA
>JALOMU010000326.1 GCA_025455285.1 Flavihumibacter sp. | reverse complement strand
CCCCTGAAACTGCTGGTAAAGAAGATTATATCGGTGCCTTCTCTGTAACGATTGAAGGCATTGAACCACATCTGCAGCATTTCATGGAGCAGCACGACGATTACAACAAAATCATGCTGCAGGCACTGGCAGACCGGCTAGCGGAAGCACTGGCGGAATGGCTGCATGCTAAAGTGCGTACTGATTGGTGGGGCTATGCAAAAGACGAACAACTCACCAATGAAGAATTGATCAAAGAGAAATATGTGGGTATTCGTCCTGCTCCTGGTTATCCTGCCTGTCCGGATCATACAGAAAAATACAAACTATTCCATTTATTGGGCGGAGAACAAACTACCGGAATTTCACTCACCGAATCCCTGGCAATGTATCCTGCAGCTTCTGTTTGCGGCTGGTATTTCGCTCATCCGCAAAGCCAGTATTTTGGTGTCGGAAAAATCAAAGAGGATCAGTTGGAAGATTATGCCAATAGAAAAGGGCTTTCGATAGAAGAAATCACCCGTTGGCTGCGACCCATCCTGGAAGATTAATCATGAAAAACTTCACCAACCATGAACTGGATCTTACTGATCATTGCCGGATTTTTTGAAGTGGGATTTGCAACCTGCCTTGGGAAGGCAAAGGAAACAACCGGCCTCACTTCCACCTACTGGATGATAGGTTTCTTTGTATGCCTCTCGATCAGTATGTTCCTGCTGTATAAAGCAACCCAAACACTTCCGATCGGTACAGCATATGCCGTTTGGACCGGTATAGGTGCAGTTGGGACTGTGTTGGTTGGCATCTTTTATTTCAGGGAGCCGGCTGAGTTCTGGAGATTGTTTTTCCTGTTAACCTTAATCGCTTCCATTATCGGACTCAAATTCGTCTCCTCACAGTAAACCGAGTTCCAATAACTCCATCAGGCAGGTAGTTGCATTGAAACAAAAGTGAATGACAACACCATACCAGAGCGTGTTCATGCGTTGTCTTAGCCAGCCAAGGAATAAGGCAAACGGAAGTAACCAGACAAAAGAGATCAGGCTCATATGAATGATGGCAAATAGAAGAGCAGTAAGCACTACAGCCTGTCTGCTGTGCATTATTTTCAATAAACCAGACTGAATAATTCCACGGTATGCCAGTTCTTCTGAAAAAGCCGGCACCAAAGCAATCAGCAGGAACATGGCTGTTTTTGGATACGGTAGATGACGGAAAGAAGAATAATAGTAGAGTTCACGTTCAAATATTTTTTCATTAATCCATTTCACACCGAAATTAACCACCAATGCAGCTCCAATTGCCATAACGACCAGCAGTAGGAGTCGCCACCAGGTAAAGTTATTCCACTTCAAAAGCGGTTTAATTTCCGGCCATAAGAGGTAAGCGAAAAAAAGTCCGCAGCTCAATAAAAAACCATCTATCAGCACCAAACCAGTAATCGTTTCTCCAGCCGGGGGCCAGAAATTAAACAACAGGCACACGAAAAGATTGATACTGAAAAAAATAACCACCATCAAACGGTACCGCTCATACGCACCATCCCACTCTTCAGGAGGAATGGTTGGTTGTCCGCATTGATGACAGATCACTTCCTCTGGTTGTAAACCGGCACCGCAGGAACTGCATTCATATTCAGCATCATCTACTATTTCCATCCGTCTATTTTTTTTCGAATAACCACCACAAGCTTTTACGTGGTTTCTTTTGATAATTAGTACCAATGTATTTATTGATATGATCCATTGCTTCTCCTATATCGTCTGTTAATAATACCAGATCAAGATCATGTTCCCCAATGGTCTTTTGCTCTTTCATAAATTCCAGGTAATCCATCAAGGGCTGATAAAATGCCTTACCAATTAATACGATTGGAAACTGAATAATTGTTTTGGTTTGAACCAGGGTAAGCGTTTCAAAGAATTCGTCCATGGTTCCAACGCCACCCGGCATAATGATGAAGGCATAAGAGTATTTTACCAGCAACACTTTCCGCACAAAAAAATGTTCAAAGGTGATGGATTTATTCAGATAGGGGTTTGCCTTTTGTTCAAAAGGAAGCCTGATATTACAACCCACTGAATAGCCACCCACTTCAAAAGCTCCCCGGTTGGCAGCTTCCATAACACCCGGACCACCACCCGTCATAGTGGTGAAACCGAGTTCAGCGATTCTTCGTCCACATTCTCTAGCCAACTCATAGTAGGGATGATCTTCCTGAAAACGTGCAGACCCAAATACGGTGACGCAAGGCCCCACAAAGTGAAGGGTTCGGAACCCTTTAATAAACTGCCGGAACACTTTAAATGCGAAGCCCAATTCATAACTACGGGGCTTGGGTCCATCGAGATAAAAAAGTTCTTTTGGAGGAATTATAGGTTGTTGAGGCGCCATTTCAATAAATTTGAACAATCTGAAACCAATATAATAAATGAAACGGGTTATGCGAATTATATCTTATAACGTTAATGGGTTGAGAGCCGCCATGAATAAGGGATTTGTCGACTGGCTGAAAACAGATCCCGCTGATATTATCTGTATCCAGGAAACAAAAGCGCATAAGGATAATGTAAATCATGCAGCCATTACAGAGCTTGGCTTTAATGATTACTGGTACTCTGCAGAAAAGAAAGGATACAGCGGCGTAGCGATCTTTTCCAAAATCAAACCTGACCTGGTTCAAATGGGAAATGGATTCATGCAAAGTGATGCAGAGGGTCGTGTTATCCGTGCTGATTATGGAGATATTACTCTCATCAATGCCTACTTCCCTTCCGGCACATCCGGTGATGAAAGACAATTGTACAAATATCAATGGCTCGAAGAATTTTTCGGTTATACGGAACAGTTACGAAAAGAAAGACCGAAGCTGATTGTATGCGGCGACTGGAATATTGCACACAAAGAGATTGATATTCATGATCCCAAAGGCAATAAAAAATCATCGGGATTTCTACCCGAGGAACGTTCCTGGATGGATAAATTCTTTGAAGCCGGATGGGTGGACAGTTTCCGCGAATTCCATCCTGAACCGCATCGCTATAGCTGGTGGAGCCAGCGTTTCCCCAGTGTACGACTGAATAATAAAGGCTGGCGGATTGATTATATTAATGTGACCAAAGAGATGAAGAAACAATTACTCGATGCTGAAATCTATCCGGATGTAAAACACAGCGACCACTGTCCTGTTTATCTTAAAATCAACTATTAACTATGTTTATCTACAATGTAACCATTCAGTTAACCTGGGGCATACATGAAGAATGGCTCAGGTGGATGACAGCAGAACATATGCCTGAAGTTGTAGCCACCGGCTGTTTTGAAAGCAGTCGTTTATTACGACTCGTGGAAGTGGATGAAACAGATGGCCCAACATATGCTGCCCAGTATATGTCGCCATCTAAAGCCATGTACAATCAATATATCAGTAATCATGCTGAAGCATTGAGAAAAAAAAGTTTCGATCGTTGGGGTGATCAGTTTATTGCATTTCGTTCGGTAATGCAGCAGGTTTTCCCC
>JALOMU010000325.1 GCA_025455285.1 Flavihumibacter sp. | reverse complement strand
CCCTCCAACTCGCCGGAACATGCCTATATAATGCCAAATGGATTCAGCGGTAACACGGTAATGGGTCCTACCATGGACATGCAGATTACCCGTGAATTATTCAATGCCTGTGTTCAATCAGCAGCGATCCTGAACACCGATGAAGGTTTTAGAAAAGAACTGGAGGGCCTGATACCCCGACTGGCACCCAATAAAATCGGTGCTGCCGGCGACCTGAATGAATGGCTGGATGATTGGAAAGATGCGGAGCCGAAGCATCGTCATGTTTCACATCTTTATGGCCTTCATCCTTATGATGAAATCACCCCCTGGGCAACGCCAGAACTGGCTGCTGCTTCCCGAAAAACACTGGAACAAAGAGGCGATGATGGTACTGGCTGGAGTAAGGCCTGGAAGATTGCCTTTTGGGCACGACTTGGAGATGGTGATCATGCCAATCAATTGGTGAGGGGATTACTGAATCCGGCTACCAGCCTGGGCACCAATATGACTAGCGGAGGGGGCGTCTATGCCAATCTGTTTTGTGCCCATCCACCCTTTCAGATTGATGGGAATTTTGGAGGTACAGCAGGAATGGCCGAAATGCTGCTGCAGAGTCATGGAAAAGAAACTGCCATCCGGCTATTACCCGCGCTTCCTACCCATCCCGACTGGGAAACGGGTACCGTGAAAGGACTAAGTGCCCGCAATGGGTTTGAGGTTGATATCTCCTGGGAGAAAGGCCGGCTGGTAAGTGCGGAAGTACTTTCCAAACTCGGAGGAACTTGTAAAATCTGGTTGCCGAAAGGAAAACGAATCACCAGTGAATCCGGAACAACCGTAGCCTCTTCACAAAACCAGGATCGGATCGTGGAATTTAAAACGGTCAAAGGAAGGCGTTACCTTGTCAGATAAGTACCAGCTCGTAGGAGAATGTCGTAAATTAGCGCCGCAAGCAAACCAATAGACATGATCCAAGAACTGCAGCAACTGGGCCGACAAATAGAAGGTGAGTTGTATTATGATGCTGCGATGCGTACCCTGTATGCGACGGATGCTTCTGCTTATCGTGAACTGCCATTAGCGGTAGCAATTCCCAAACATGAGCAGGATATCAAAACATTGATCTCATTTGCGAGAAAACATAAAACATCCCTGATACCAAGGACAGCAGGAACCTCTCTTGCAGGACAGGTAGTGGGATCCGGTATCGTGGTGGATGTATCCCGTACGTTTACTAAGATCCTGGAATTAAATAAGGATGAAGGATGGGTTAGGGTACAACCAGGTGTAATCAGGGATGAGTTAAACCTGTTTCTTAAACCACATGGACTGTTTTTTGGTCCGGAAACCAGTACAGCCAACCGCGCGATGATCGGTGGCATGGTAGGCAATAACTCCTGCGGTTCCAACTCCGTGGTATATAGAAGTACAAGAGAACACCTGCTTGAAGTTAAAGCCATTCTTAGTGATGGATCAGAAGCGGAGTTCAAATCACTCAACCTCGATGAGTTTCATGCCAAATGCGAGGGAGATAACCTGGAGAACCAGATCTACAGAAAAGTTCGCAGCTTATTGAGTGATTATAACAACCAGGAAGAAATCCGCAGAGAGTTCCCCAAAAAAACGGTAGAACGAAGAAATACAGGATATGCAGTAGATCTGTTACTGGATACAGCTCCTTTTACTGCCGGTCAGCCCGATTTTAATTTCTGTTCGCTGATTGCGGGATCAGAAGGAACACTTGCTTTTCTTACGGAAATCAAACTGAATGTAGTTCCACTTCCTCCCAAGGAAATTGGATTGCTCTGTGTGCATTTCAATACGATTGATGAATCTCTGCGAGCGAACCTGATCGCCTTAAAATATCGTCCGAGTGCAAGTGAACTGATTGATCATTATATCCTGGAGTGTACCAAGCAGAACCGCGAACAAATGCAGAACCGCTTTTTCGTGCAAGGTGATCCCGGTGCGATCCTGGTGGTGGAGTTTGCCAGAAATTCAAAAGAAGAAATCGAAAAAGATGCCGCCGCCTGCGAAGCTGAAATGCGTGCTGCGGGATTGGGTTATCATTTTCCTTTATTGTTTGGAGCAGATACAAAAAAGATCTGGACACTTCGCAAAGCGGGACTGGGACTGCTTTCCAACCTGCCGGGTGATGAAAAGGCGGTGCCCGTAATTGAAGATACAGCTGTAGATGTAGAGGACCTGCCGGCTTTCATCAGAGAGTTTAATGAAATTCTAACAAAGCATGGATTGTATTCTGTGCATTATGCACATGCAGGTTCAGGTGAATTGCATTTAAGACCTATTCTAAATCTCAAGACAGCTGAAGGCAACCGGATGTTCCGGGTGATTGCAGAAGAGATTGCGACCCTGGTAAAAAAATACAAGGGCTCCTTAAGTGGAGAACATGGTGATGGACGATTGAGAGGAGAGTTTATCAAACGGATGGTAGGAGAGAAGAATTACCAGCTGCTGAAAGAAATCAAAAAAGTGTGGGATCCGGAGCATATTTTCAACCCGAATAAGATTGTGGATACACCGCCGATGGATACCATGTTGCGGTATACACCCGGACAAAAAACACCGGCATTTAAAACCGTATTCAGGTATTATAACCAGGATGTACTGCAGCATGCGGAACAATGTAACGGATCAGGAGATTGTCGTAAGACACATTTGAGTGGAGGGACGATGTGTCCATCGTATATGGCTACCCGAAACGAAAAAGACACCACCAGGGCCAGGGCAAATATCCTTCGTGAGTTTCTGACCCATTCAGATAAAGCCAACCGGTTTGATCATGAAGAGATCAAGGAAGTGATGGATCTCTGTTTGAGTTGTAAGGCTTGTAAAACTGAATGTCCGTCCAATGTTGATATGGCAAAACTGAAGGCCGAATTCCTGCAGCAATATTATGACAGCAATGGAGTGCCGTTGAGAAGCAGGCTGATCGCGAATTTTACGTTATCGGCAAAGTTGGGATCCATTGCACCCGGACTCTATAATTTTGCCATGACCAATAAGATTGTAAGTACGTGGGTAAAGAATTTTGCTGGTTTTGCTTTGGAGCGCTCCATGCCAACGCTTGCTGATACTACACTTACAAGCTGGTTTAAGACACACAAAAAATCTGGCTCTCATGCGAGTGAGCCGGGCACTCACCAAAGGCGGGTATACCTTTTCTGTGATGAATTCACCAATTACAATGATGTGGAGATTGGGCAGAAGGCCATTCTTTTATTAGAGCGGCTTGGATATGAAGTAATCATCCCGGAGCATGAGGAAAGTGGAAGAAGTTGGATGTCGAAAGGATTGATCCGTCATGCCAAAGGAATTGCCAACCGGAATATTGCGAAACTGAGGCCCATAATTAGTGATGAAACGCCGTTGATCGGAATTGAACCAAGTGCTATCCTGACCTTCCGGGATGAGTATATTGATCTTGCGGAGGATGAATTACTGGATGAAGCAAAGGCGTTGGCACAACATGTTTATATGATCGATGAATTCCTGGCACGTGAAATAAGCATGGCAAGAATTTCT
>JALOMU010000324.1 GCA_025455285.1 Flavihumibacter sp. | reverse complement strand
ACTATTGGATTTGGAGCGAACCGGGCAACTGGTTCGGATTCGGGAGGAAGTGGATCCTTACCTGGAAATGGCCGCTATTCACCTTCGGGTATATGAAGCAGGTGGACCGGCTCTTCTTTTTGAACGTGTGAAGGGCAGCAGGTTTCGGGCCGCTTCCAATATATTCGGAACGCTGGACCGAAGCCGCTTTCTTTTCAGGGAAAGCCTGAACCAGGTACAGCAACTCATCCGGCTTAAGAACGATCCCATAAAAGCCCTCAAGCAACCATTTCAGTATGCGGGTGCGGGATGGGCAGCATTAAAAGCATTACCGTTAAAAAATCCACTTAACAAGCCGGCTTTATACCAACAGATACGCATAAGCGAAATACCGCAAATACAGCACTGGCCGATGGACGGTGGTGCTTTTGTTACACTCCCACAGGTATACACAGAAGATATTGATCAGCCAGGTATTATGAAAGCCAACCTGGGTATGTACCGTATCCAGTTATCCGGAAATGAGTATGAACAGGATAAAGAAATCGGACTGCATTATCAACTACACAGGGGAATTGGCGTACACCAGACCAAGGCTAACAGGAAGGGACAACCGCTCAAAGTATCCGTATTTGCAGGGGGGCCTCCCTCCCACACGGTTTCGGCCGTAATGCCGCTGCCGGAAGGCATGAGTGAAATGACATTTGCAGGATTACTGGGCAGCAGACGTTTCAGGTATACGTATCGGGATGGGTTTTGTATCAGCACGGATGCAGACTTTGTGATAACCGGAGAAGTTTATCCGGAAGAGAACAAACCGGAAGGGCCTTTTGGAGATCACCTGGGTTATTATAGCCTTCGGCATGCTTTTCCCCTGATGCGGGTAAAAGCAGTATATGCGCGTCAAAATGCGATCTGGCCATTTACCGTGGTAGGTCGCCCTCCCCAGGAAGATACCAGCTTTGGACAATTGATTCATGAAATCACGGGAGATGCCATTCCGCAGGAGATACCCGGCTTGAAGGAAGTACATGCAGTGGATGCAGCTGGGGTGCACCCTTTATTGCTGGCTGTTGGAAGCGAACGTTATACGCCGTACCTGCCAACCAAACAACCGGCTGAATTGCTCACCATTGCCAATCATGTGCTGGGTACGGGACAGCTAAGCCTTGCTAAATTTTTGTTTATTACAGCCGACGACCAGAATCGGGTGAGTACCCATGATGAGCAAGCCTTTTTTGAATATCTGCTGGAGCGGATTCATCTCGACCGAGACGTTCATTTCCATACCAATACCACCATTGATACTCTCGACTATTCCGGTACCGGTCTGAATACCGGCAGTAAAGTAGTGTTTGCAGCCTATGGTGAGCCGGTTCGAACACTTTGTCAATCAGTGCCGGAGGTGATAGGCAGGTTACCTTTTGTAAAAGATGCCAGATGGGTGCTACCGGGTGTTGTAGCCTTTCAAACCACTTCCTATTCGGGAGTGGAATCCGCAAGAGAAACCATCCAGGAAATGGATGTCTACTTACGGTCAGCATTAGATGAATTAAGCGGACTGCCATTGATGATATGGTGTGATGATGCTGCCTTCACGGCTACCAATCTGCGGAACTGGCTCTGGGTAAGTTTCACCCGCAGCAATCCCTCACATGACATTTATGGCATTGATGCATTTATGGAAAATAAACACTGGGGTTGTCGCGGACCCCTGATCATTGATGCCCGTATCAAACCGCATCATGCGCCGGCGGTGGAAGTTGATCCGGATGTGGAGAGAAAAATAAATCGCCTGTTTGATAAAGGAGGAAGTTTGCATGGCATATTAAAATAATTCTATGATACAACAAAGCACCTTATCCTTTCTGAAGGGATTGAAAAAAAACAACGACAAATCCTGGTTCGAATTAAATCGTTCGGCTTATGAAGCAGCCCGAAAAGATGTAGAGCAATTTGTACAATCTATCATTGATGCACATGCGAAAAAAGACCCGGGCATAGCGGAGCTGGAGGCGAAAAAATGTATGTTCCGTATTAACCGGGATGTGCGATTCAGTAAAGACAAATCCCCTTATAAAACGAATTTTGGCGCCAGTATCAATGAGGGAGGGAAAAAAGCACTTGCTGGAGGATACTATATCCACATAGAACCGGGTAATAGTTTTGCTGGCGGAGGAATTTACATGCCGATGCCACCCGAACTTAAAAAAGTGCGGCAGGAAATTGATTACAATGCAGACGAGTTTGAAAAAATAGTAAAATCGAAGGCCTTTGTTTCAACTTTTGGCGGTTTATCAGACAGCGAGGGAATGAAACTTTCCCGCGTGCCGCAGGGATTTGATAAAGACTCTCCGGCAGCCGATTACCTGGTATACAAAAGTTATGTAGCCATGATGCCGCTTACAGATAAAGAAATAACCGACCCTGGTATCAGTAAAAAAATACTGAAGTCATTTGAAACGCTTCAGCCACTCCTGACATTTATAAAGAGAAGTCTGGAGTAATAACGGTAAGGAACAGCCGAACCCGCGCAGAAAGGTTCGGCTGTTTAATTTATCAGGACAATAATCCTTTTTGCTGAAGATACTCAGCGATCTGAACTGCATTGGTGGCTGCACCTTTGCGCAGGTTATCACTTACGATCCACATATTCAGTGTATTGGGCTGAGATTCATCTCTCCGCAAGCGACCCACAAATACTTCGTCTTTTTCATGTGCATCCTTTGGCATCGGATATTGTGCGTTGGCAGGATCATCTACCAGTACAACTCCGGGTGCAGCAGCAAGCAAAGAACGCACTTCATTCAGATCGAAGTCCTGCACAAATTCCACGTTCACACTTTCAGAGTGCCCACCCATTACCGGGATCCGAACCGTAGTGGCGGTAACACGGATAGCGTCATCCCGCATAATCTTTTTGGTTTCATTCACCATTTTCATTTCTTCCTTGGTATAACCGTTGTCAAGAAAAACATCGATTTGCGGAATGACGTTAAGATCAATCGGATATTTATATGCCATTTCACCCTGAATACCGTTGCGCTCATTCATCAACTGGTCAACCGCTTTTACACCGGTCCCCGTAACACTCTGGTAGGTGGATACCACCAGCCTTTTGATACCGTATTTTTTATAAAGCGGATTCAATGCAACTACCATTTGAATAGTGGAGCAATTCGGATTGGCAATGATTTTGTCTGTGGCAGTAAGAATATCCGCATTCAGTTCAGGAACTACCAGGGGTTTGGTAGGATCCATGCGCCAGGCGGAAGAGTTATCGATCACAGTAATTCCTGCAGCTGCAAATTTGGGAGCCCACTCAAGGGAGGTGCTTCCGCCGGCGGAAAATAGCGCCACGGCGGGTTTGGCTGCGATGGCATCTGTCATGCTAACCACTTTGTATTTTTTACCCTGGTACTCCACTTCCTTTCCCACTGATTTTTCAGAAGCCACTGGAATCAATTCGGTAACGGGAAAATTCCGTTCAGCCAATACTTGTAACATTTTGGTACCTACCAGTCCGGTGGCCCCTACAACTGCGACTTTCATT
>JALOMU010000323.1 GCA_025455285.1 Flavihumibacter sp. | reverse complement strand
GTTCTTAAAAATAGTGGTCGATAAGAGGGTAGTAGTAAATGTGTAAAGATTTCGACAACAAGGCGAGGTAGCTCAGCTGGTTAGAGCATCGGATTCATAACCCGAAGGTCGGCGGTTCAAGTCCGCTCCTCGCTACATATTAAAGCCCTCTGTGGGCTTTTTTTGTTTGGGGCATCGGATTCCTATCCGCCGAAGGCGGACGGCGGTTCAAGTCCGCTCCTCGCTACATATTAAAGCCCTCTGTGGGCTTTTTTTGTTTGGGGCATCGGATTCCTATCTGCCGAAGGCGGACGGCGAATGGCGGTTCTTAGCAAATGAAATTTTGTGTGTATGGAATACTGTGTGTATGTTTTGTTTTCAGTGATACATAAAAAGCATTATACCGGGTATACTTCTGATCTGGAAGGTCGACTGTTATCACATAATGAATTGGGAAAAGGCTGGACTTCAAAATTTCGTCCATGGAAGTTGATTTACCTGGAAAAATGTGCTCAGAAATCAGAAGCTATTGCAAGAGAAAAATGGCTAAAGACAGGAGTTGGAAGGTCCTTTATTAAATCTTTACAGCATTAAATAAAAAAGCCCCGGAAAACGGGGCTTTTTTATTTCTGGAGGGTCTCCAATATTATTCAGTGCGGCCCGGATACTGCCGAAGCGCTTCTTCGAGGCAGTCCATAGCGGCGTGGATGTCATCAGTATTTAATACATAGGCTAAACGAACTTCGTTTTTTCCAAGTCCGGGTGTACCATAGAAACCCGTAGCCGGAGCCAGCATTACTGTTTGGTTATTATGGGAAAAGCTTTCAAGCAACCATTGGCAAAAACGATCTGCATCATCAATGGGAAGCCGCGCGATCGCATAAAAGGCACCTCCGGGATTGGGACAAAAAACGCCTGTCATAGCATTCAGCCGGTTGACAAGGGCATCCCGACGTTTCAGGTATTCAGCCTTGGGGCCATCAAAATATGTATCAGGCAGATCGATGGCTGCTTCAGAGGCAATCTGACCGAAACCGGGTGGACTTAAGCGGGCCTGGGCAAATTTCATGGCAGTATCCAATACAGCCTGATTACGGGTTACAAAAGCACCGATTCTGGCTCCGCAGGCACTGTAACGTTTGGAAACTGTATCCATCAGGATCACATGCTCATCTACCCCTTCCAATTGCATAGCGCTGAAATGGGTTCCAGTGTAACAGAACTCACGGTATGCCTCATCCGAAAAGAGAAACAGGTTGTGTTTTTGAATGATGGTTTTTAAAACTTCGAGTTCTTCTTTGCTGTAGAGATATCCTGTTGGATTATTTGGATTGCAGATCACAATGGCACGTGTGCGGGAGGTGATCGCCTTTTCAAATGCTTCGATCGGAGGAAGTGCAAATCCATTGTCAATACTTGATGTGATTGGCTTCACTGTTACACCAGCTGCAACAGCGAATCCATTGTAGTTGGCATAAAAAGGTTCGGGAATGATAACTTCATCGCCTGCATCCAGACAGGCCATGAATCCAAATTGTATGGCTTCAGATCCTCCAGTGGTTACGATGATCTGGTTGTGGTTTACCTTCACGCCAACTTTGGCGTAGTATTCTACCACCTTGCGACGATACGATTCGTTACCAGCGCTATGACTGTATTCCAGCACTTTCATATGCGCGTTTTTAACCGCGTCAAACATGATGGCAGGAGTTTCTATATCGGGCTGACCGATATTCAGATGAAAAACTTTGGTTCCTTTTTTCTTGGCTGTTTCGGCATAGGGCACCAGTTTCCGGATAGGAGACGGGGGCATGGCCTGGCCTCTTTTACTGATCTGTAGCATGGCGCAAAGATAGCAGCCCGGCGTTGATTTTTAGTCGCCATTGCTTTCTTGCATCAGTTTTTCACGCATCATTTGCAGTTGTGCCTTTTCCGCATCACTAACTTTTGGATAGGTAGGATCCAGTTTGTTAAATTCCCTGCTGATAATGGCTGCCAGGCAAAGACGGGTGAACCACTTGTCATCGGCCGGCAATACAAACCAGGGAGCATTGTCCTTCGAAGTTGCAGATAGCATTTCTTCATATACCTGCATATACTGGTCCCAATATTGCCTTTCTTCCACATCTGCACTGGCGAATTTCCAGTTTTTACTTGGGTCGTCAATGCGTTCCAGGAATCGTTTTTTCTGTTCTTTTTTGGAAACATGCAGGAAGAATTTCAGAATGAGGGTACCGTTTTGTGCCAGATTTTTTTCAAATCGATTGATCTGTTTCAAACGTTTATCCCAGAAGGCCGGAGTGATATCCTCCGTTTTTTCAATACCTGGCAGATTTTCGCTCAGGATATATTCCGGATGTACGCGTGTTACCAGTACATTCTCATAGTGCGACCGGTTAAAAATCCCGATTTCTCCCCTGCCTGGAAGTGCTTTATAATGACGCCAAATGTAATCGTGGTCCAGTTCCTCCTTGCTGGGTGTTTTAAAGCTGGTTACTTTCACTCCCTGTGGATTGAAACCACTCATAACATGTTTAATGGCTCCATCTTTTCCTGCTGCATCCATTGCCTGAAGAACGATCAGTATACTGTGACGGTTATGTGCATATAATTTATCCTGCATGAGAGAGAGATTTTGAACACCTTCTGCCAATAATTGCTCTCCTTCTTCTTTACTCATCGATTTATAGTCGTAGTCTGTGAGAAAGTCCTTTTTAAGTGAGACTTTCTGCTGTGGTTGTACTCGAAGGGTGTCGAGATAGGATTGAAATGCAGTATGGTTCATAATTACCTATTGATACTGGAATATAATAAAAAGATTACGCCTCCGGCTCATTTACGCCCCTGTTAACTAGACTGATCGTTGGAAGCCGATACGAACAATAAGCATGATTAGGTACGGGCAAAAAATGGCTCTAAACGATTTTAAGAAATCGAATATAATACATATAAATATTTATAAAGTATATGAATTTTATTACTTTTTCGATAATATCTGCATTCTAAAGCCGAAATGTAATTCATTATCAATCTTTAAGATTAATTAGAATTTGAAAACTCTAATTCGTTTCTAATATAAAGAAATAATCAAATAAATATTTTAGCTGCCATATGATTAAAAAAACATCAAAAATGAATATATATAATAATATATAAAATTTATAGATATGAAATTCAGTATTTGTTCATCCTTGATTTGATCATGTCATCAGTGGTTATATCCAAAATAAATCGCTCAGGTGGTTGGCAACCGAACCGTTCGATTGGATAATGGAATTGATGATGAAGCGGTTTAATCAGATAAATGAAATCATGCCTTTTGCAACCATGAAAACATCCCATAAAAGCAAGCAGCTGCAGCACTGCAGCAAATCACCAAACAAAAACCAAATAAAAAAACTGTTATGCGAAAAGTATTTTCCATTCTTTCCTTTTTTGCCTGTGTAACAATTAATACTGTGCAAGCCCAAACTGAAGACACAAAAGAGAATAAAGTATCCATTGGACTCTCCTTGAACCATGATGCATTTTTTGGTTTTAACCCAATGCTTTC
>JALOMU010000322.1 GCA_025455285.1 Flavihumibacter sp. | reverse complement strand
CCGCCCTCATATACATCGATTGCCATTGGTAACTGAAATACCTTGTCTCCTTCCTGCTTTTGTTGCACGTATACAGTGGCAGTGCCAGCAGCATCATTGTAGTTATAGGTAATTTCCAGTTTGGGATGACCGCTGCCGAAATACCACTGATTAAAGAACCAGTTCAGATCCTTTCCACTGATCTCCTCAAATGCCAACCTAAGTTGATGCGCTTCCGCTGCTTTGAATCTGTTTTCCGTCAGGTACTTGTTGAGCGATTTAAAGAAAGCACTATCGCCCAGGTAATTCCTCAGCATATGCAAAACTCTTCCGCCTTTCTGATAACTAACGGCGTCGAACATGTCTTCTTTGTCGTGGTAATGAAAACGCACCAGGTTTTTGCTGGCATTTTCCGGATTGGCCAGGTAGCCTTCCATCGCTGCATAGGAGGTGGCTGCACCTGCATCTTTCCCGTATTTATATTCATTCCAAAGTGTTTCGCTGTAGTCGGCAAAGGACTCATTGAGCGTGAGGTTGCTCCAGCTTTCGGTTGTAACATAATCGCCGAACCAATGGTGAAACAATTCATGCGCGATCACATCTTCCCAGCGGTTGCCGTCCACCAGTTCTCTTGCATCCTGCTGGGCACTTTCCTGGTGCAATGTTGCAGTGGTGTTTTCCATCGCCCCGCTTACATAATCGCGACCAACAATCTGTGCGTATTTCACCCAGGGATATTCAATACCGGTTACCTTTCCAAAAAAGGCCATCATCTCCGGAGTATGTCCGAATATTCTTTTTGCTACAGGTGCATATTCCTTCTCAACATAATAGCTGACTTCTTTCCCTTTATAGCTATCCTTCACCACGGCATAGTCGCCCACACCCATGAAGAACAGGTAAGGAGCATGTGGAAGATCCATCTTCCAGTGATCTGTTCTGGTGCCATCCGGGTTGTTTTTCTGGGAAACCAGTTTTCCGTTACTTAGGGTCACATATTTAGCCGGCACGGTCATCATGATTTCCTGTGTGGTTTTTTGCCCCGGATTGTCGATGGTGGGGCACCATACGGAAGTAGCTTCTGTTTCCCCCTGTGTCCAGATCTGTGTTGGTTTGTTTTTTTCTTCTCCTTTGGGATTGATGAAATACAAACCTTTTGCATCCGTGATCGCAGCACTGCCCTGTACTTTTAGTTCATTTGGCTTGGCCGTATATTCTACATATACCGTGTATTTTTCTTTGTTGTCATAGGTTTTATTGAGTTGGATGAAAAGTTTCTGTCCATCATACCTGTACTTTAACGGACTGTTCTTTCCTGCTGTGGAAAGGGCAACCGTTTTGATGTCCATCCCCTTTGCATCCAGCGTAAGGGAATCGGTAGGATAAAAATGAGGTTGAAGGGTGATCCAGACTTTTCCATTCAGCCAGGCATTGTTATAATCAAAACGTGCATCCAGTTTGGTATGCACCAGGTTGTTGATTTTCGCCGGAGTTTCACGGTAGATACTAAGCTTCTCTTCTTCTTTTTTCGCAATTTCCTGTGCTTGCAAACCCGTAAGCGCCAAAAGGCACAAAGGCAGCAATAGTGCTTTTTTCATATGTATGTTTTACCGGGTAAATTTATTCGTTCGGTTTCAAAGCTCCTCATAAAAAAAGCTGAAAATGAAGAACGGTCAGCTTAAGTGGAATTATCCCTAATTTTCAGGCTGAATGCGGACTTGTCTTTTTCTTCTCTATTGTTTGTGTTGTGCTGAAGGGATTCATGCCCAAACTACCGGTTTTGTGTATATCGAATCGGAAAAAGGGGAGCCATTTTATGTCCGAACCCGCGACACACTCTATCATTCCGCACCGGAAGGATTTATATTGCTAACCTCGCTTCACAAGCTGAAAGGAGACCTTATTCTGGGCTTCCCCGGGCAAACGGCTGCTGCATTTGTATTTACAATTCCTGCAACGGAGATAGATAAGGGCTGGGTTTTGAAAGATATGAAACAGGAGGGATGGCGGCTCTATGATAGCCAACTGGATGAACTGGTGCCTACCCGAAGGCTGGGCTCCAAAACAGATCCTTACCAGGGAATGCTCAAGCGAACCGATGCATTTGCAGTTCGGTTATCACAGGTAGTGAATGATTCAGCCGTATTATATTATCGCGCGAAACCTAGATCCCCGCTGGCTGCAGCATCTGTTCCTGCAATCCGGTTAATTAGCAAAACGGAAACAGTCACCGCCTGGATACTGGTTTATGAAGTACTGGAAGCAAATGGAGTAGATCGCATCGAACTGGAAATACCCAGACAACAAAAGGAAGAATTGAAATGAAACGATATTTTTTGGAGCTGAGTTATATGGGAACAGCATATGCAGGTTTTCAACGGCAGGAGAATGCCAATTCGGTACAGTCAGAAATTGAGAATGCCCTGCAAACCATCCTGAGGAATAAGGTAGAGCTGACCGGGTCATCCCGAACAGATGCAGGTGTACATGCCTTGCAGAACTTTTTTCATTTTGATATAAACAGGGAGTTGGATCCCCGGTTGCTTTATAACCTGAATGCTATTCTACCCGGTGATATATCTACTGAGAAGCTGATTGCCGTGAAGCCGGAAGCTCACAGCCGGTTTGATGCGATAAGTAGGGAATACAGATATCATATTTACCGCCGGAAGAATCCCTTTCTGCGGGACAGGGCCTATTATTTCCCTTACCAGCTTGATCTGGAGCTGATGCAGCAGGCGGCTGTCATATTAATGGAGTACCAGGATTTTACCAGTTTCAGCAAACGCAATACCCAGGTGAAGACCTTTCAGTGCAGGCTCGAGTCCAGTGTATGGAATAGGGATGCGGATGGAAACCTGGAGTATTATGTGAAGGGAAACCGGTTTTTAAGAGGAATGGTACGTGCCCTGACCGCCACCATGCTGAAACTGGGCAGGGGGAGAATGAGTTTGGATGAATTCAGGGCGGTTATTGAAGCCCGCGATTGTACGAAGGCTGATTTTGCAGTACCTCCGCATGGCTTGTTTCTGGAGAAGGTAAACTATCCGGATAGCTATTTTAGCGGAGCAGGAGCTGCTGACTAATATTAGCCAATAAAATATATTAAAGGGCAAAGCCTTTCTGGTGGCGGATTTGAGTTAATTGTTGGTGTGTTTTCTTCAATATTTATTTGGAAATCAATCGGATCTGCCCTTATCTTTGCGCCCCGCTTGGGAGAAAAGCAATGGAGTTAGGGTGGTAAAAGCGGGGGTAAAAAAAGTAGTTCTTTGATGGGGTAACGGGGGTGTTTGAGTGAGTTGGAAAAGTTTTTGAAAAAAGATTTGGAGGGAATAAAAAAACACTGTTACCTTTGCACCCCGCTGCAGAAATAAAGCGGGGTAGTTCTTGGAAAAAGCGGGAGGAAAGGGGAGTAGAGAAGGGGAGTTCGTCAGGGCGCTCCGGATTGAAAAAAAGCGTCAAAAAAACTTTGAAAAAAAGTTTGGATGGAATGCGAAAAAGCCTTTACCTTTGCAACCCGAACGGCGCGTAAGAGAGAGCAGATAAGCGATTGGTTT
>JALOMU010000321.1 GCA_025455285.1 Flavihumibacter sp. | reverse complement strand
AAAAGCAGGGAAGACTTGATGGTCTTTGGTTCTTCCCGTGCACGCAATCATTACCATCCGAAAGCATTTGAAGAAGCACTGGGTATGTCCTTTTATAACGCTGGAAGAAATGGAAATTTCATTTTGTATAGCAATGCAGTAGCGCAGTCCGTGTTAAAAAGACATCAGCCTAAAATAGTGATACTTGATATTGTGGGACATGAGTTCGAATACTATGCTCCCAATTATGAAAAACTCTCTGTACTCTTACCCTTTTATAAAACACATCCCGAGATTCGGTCGACTGTTAATTTGAGAGGAGAATTTGAACCTGTAAAACTCTGGTTTCAAATGTATCCTTTCAACAGCACACTTCTTTCAATCGGATTGGGTAATACCGAGTTTTACAACAAAAAGGATCCGATCATTAAAGGCTATTCTCCAATTAACCGGGAGCTCAATCAGAAACCGGTTGTGGATACCATTAACCTGAATTACGAAATTGATACGGTGCAGGTAAGGAGTTATGAAACCTTTATTCAAAACTGTAAAAAAGCGGGTGTACAACTCTATGTGATTTGCTCTCCTTATTTCAATACGTTTCCGGTTCGTGATAAATCCATCGTACTGGCAGAAGAAATTGCCCGTAAATACGAGGTGCCTTTCTGGGATCATTCCCAGGATCCGGCCTTTAGCGGTAATCCTAAGAACTTTTATGATATCAGGCATTTGAATGAACCGGCTTCGCTGCGTTTTTCATATATGCTGGCAGAAAAAATAAAATCGGCAGATGGCAAACTGGCAACCCGTCCCTAAGAAGAAAAAGATGCTGCTGGTTGGACCAGTTCCTCCTCCTGCCGGAGGGGTGAGTATTCACTTATGGAGATTAAAACATCTGCTTAGTGATCAGTTCGAAATTGATCTGGTGGATGAGTCCAGGAATATTAAACCTGCATTTTTTAACATCCGGCAAAAGAAATTTCTTACCTATTGGAAAAAAATTGCATGGTCTGATTTTCTTTTTATTCACTCCGGATTAAATGCTCTTCGTTTTTTTCATATTCTTTCCGCGAAGCTGCTGGGTAGAAAAATTGTTATGACCCTGCATGCGTATCCGGAGGAAAAATCCGGCTTCAACAGATGGCTGGATGAACGTTTGTTCAGCTGGTGTGATGTTATCATCAGTGTGAATGCAGAAATGTTGGAAAGAGTCAGTTTACCAAAGCAAAAAACCTTTGTGCAGTACGCATTCCTTCCTCCTGTAATGGAGGAAGAAAAAGAACTTCCTCAAAAGGTTCAGCAATTACTTTCTGAGCAAAAGGCGGCAGGGAAAAAAATCATTGTTTCCAATGCCTGGAGGCTCGATCGCTTTAATAACCAGGATGTTTATGGGGTTGATATGTGCATCGCTGCAGTACAGAAAATAAAGGCAGCAGGAATACCGGTACATTTCATTTTCAATATTGCGACGATTGATATGTTTGGTCCGGCTTATGAAGCCTATCAGCAGGAAATACAAAGCAAGGGATTAGCGGATTCCTTTTCCCTGATCAACGAAGAACTCTCTTTTGTGAAATTAATGGAACAGGCCGACCTGGTGGTTCGTCCCACCAATACGGATGGTGATTCCCTTTCTATACGGGAAGCCATTTTTCTGAATAAGCCCATTATTTCATCTGATGTAGTAAAAAGGCCCGAGGGTACCATTCTGTTTGCGAACCGAAACCAGGCAGCGTTTGAAGCAACCCTATTGCAGGTATTACAGGATGGCAATCAGGGTGCCGGTACCATAGCGTCGAATTCCTACGACTATTATAAATCCTATTATACCAACTTGTTGGGAACCATCTAACACCTAAAACCAGACTATGTGCGGATTTGCCGGATTTACAGGTTTCGCGGATAACCAGGCTCTAGCAGCCCTCGCGAATCAATGCCAGGCCCACCGGGGACCGGATAATCAATCCGTATGGGCAGATGAATACATCGCATTGGCGCATCAGCGACTTTCCATCATCGACCTGAGTGAGCGCTCCAATCAACCTTTTCACAAGGGGGATTATGCAATCATCTTTAACGGTGAAATTTATAATTACCAGGAACTGCAGGCCCAATTGCAAAAAGATAAACAGGTAAACTTTATCACTACCGGCGATACGGAAGTGGCATTGGAAATGTTTGTGCAATACGGACTGAAAAGTCTGGATCAACTGATCGGCATGTTTGCCTTTGCCATCTATAACAAAAAGACCAGGGAACTGGTATTGGCAAGGGATCATTTTGGAATTAAACCTCTTTTTTATACAAAGATTGGTTCTGGCCTGGGATTCAGTTCAGAACTGAAAACCTTGGTAAAATTGCCTGGTTTTGACAAAACGATTGAACCCAAGGCCCTGGTAAGTGCGTTGAATTATTCCTGGGTATCGGGCAATCAGTCGATGTTTCGCAATTGCTTCAAATTGCCGCCGGGGCATTACATGCTGTATCATCCGGATCAGCGTATGGAGATTGTCCGTTACTATGATCTGCAGCCGGTTAAAAATCCGGCTTATCAGTCAGAAGAAGCCATCATTGCGGATATCAAATCCACTGTAGAAGCTTCTATCGCGCGGCATATGGTGGCCGATGTACCTGTGAGCAGTTTTCTGAGTGGGGGACTTGACTCATCACTGATATCTGTATTAGCAAAAAAATCGAATCCGGATTTGTCCACCTATACCATTTCCACCACTAGTCAGGATAAACAGGTGGAGAAAATGCCGGACGATGAAAAATATGCCCAGGAGCTTGCCAACCAGTTTGGCTTTGATCACAATGTAATTCAGATTACCCCGGATATTATTCGCATGCTGCCGGATATGGTTAGAACCCTGGATGAGCCGATTGGTGATCCGGCTGCCATCAATACCTATATCATTTGTAAAGCAGCAAGGGATAAGGGGGTAAAAGTACTGTTGTCCGGGATGGGGGCCGATGAGATCTTTTTTGGATACCGCCGGCAAAAAGCAACACTTTTGTCCATGCGCTTTAACCAGTTGCCGGGATTCGTAAGGGCTGCCGGAAAATTTACCGCCTCCCTGTTGCCCGTTAAGATTGGCGGGAAAGGCTTTCGCTTCGGGCGCTGGGCCAAACGATTTTTCAGCCTGGTATCCCTTCCTCCCAGCCAGACTTATATGAGGAGTTATTCCTATTATAGTCCGGAGACACTAAAGGAACTTGTAAAACCGGCTTACCAGGAGGCAATTCCGGCGCTTCTGAAAGAGCACGACGATATATTTAACGCAAAATTCAAAGGCGACCTGGTCAATCAGATGTGCAATACCGATCTGAGTATGTTTATGCTGGGGCTGAACCTTACCTATACAGACCGTGCATCTATGGCCGCATCGGTGGAGGTGCGGGTACCATTTATTGATAAAATAGTGATAGAGAAGGCCATGCAGATCCCGGGTGAGTATAAAATATATAAAAAAGAACCCAAGTATATATTAAAGAAGGTGGCTGAGTCGTTCTTGCCTAAGAGTATTATTTACAGGCCTAAAGCGGCGTTCGGGGCA
>JALOMU010000320.1 GCA_025455285.1 Flavihumibacter sp. | reverse complement strand
TCGCCGCCGCCTCTGCTTTATTCGCTTTCACGAATTCAATCATAGCCTGCGATAATGCGGCAAAGGCAAGCCGCTGTTTATTGATGTCGGAGGAGGAAGCAATAGCTTTCGCCTCTTTTTTCAATTTCGGACTAAGGGTGGCGGCATTGGTAAACTTTGCTGTATCGAGTGATTGAATCAACTCATTGGCAGTAAGCACTGCTTTTTTAGAATCTCCGAGTACCAAAAACTCTTTTAAGTTATAGTAATTGGTAAGGATTCCATTTCTGTTGGATTGCGCGGTAGCGTTGATGCCATAACCAAATAGCGCAAGGGATAATAGGAATTGTTTCATGGTAATTAGTTTTAAATTTTTTCGGCTTTATAACCTGCTTTGGCGAGGGCGTCCACCACTTCACTGGATTTTATCTGATCCGAGCCTGGAATGGTCAGGACCTTTTGAGGATTTTGAAGATCCACTTCCCAGTTGTTTTCTCCTACGGTTTCATTTAAATAGGGAGTTACTTTTTCGATACAGCCACTGCATTTGATGGTAGTTTTAAATTGTAATGTTTCCATTGTTATTGATTTATAGCGTTGAAAATTTTAAGCGTAAACTGTTGGCTACCACACTTACGGAACTGAGTGCCATAGCAGCTCCTGCAATCATGGGATCTAACAGAAAGCCATTGACAGGATATAAAATGCCGGCAGCTAAAGGGATGCCGATTATATTGTAGATAAAAGCCCAGAACAGGTTTTGCCGAATCGCATGTACGGTTTTGTGAGATAAGTTCAATGCTTTGGGAATGCTGTTCAGATCCGATCCGATCAGGGTCATTTTGGCAACATCCATGGCAATATCTGAACCTTTCCCCATCGCAATACTAACATCCGCTTCCGCGAGGGCCTGGCTATCATTAATACCATCACCCACCATGGCAACGATCTTTCCTTTGGCTTTTAGTTGCTTGATGAATTCTGCTTTATCACCTGGCAATTGTTCCGCCTCGAAATGTTTCAGGTTGAGTTGCCGGGCGATGGCTGCCGCCGTATGACGATTATCGCCAGTAAGCATATAAACTTCCACGCCTGATTTTTCCAGTTGCGCGATGGCAGCAGCAGAGCCGGATTTGATCTTATCTGTGATGGCCACCAATGCCACAACTGTTTTGTTTTCAGCCAGCAGGATCACGGTGTTTGCTTCCAACTCCAATTGGTTTTTCCTTGATTGGATGACAGCAGGAAGTGTAACTCCTTCCTGTTCCAGGAAGCGTTGATTACCCAGCGTATATTGTTTGCCGTTATAGGCGGCCTTTATGCCCATACCGGTGATACTCTCTGCGGAATCCACCTCAATTGATTTTACTCCTTCAGTTTTCAGATACCGTACCACCGCATCTGCCAGTGGGTGTTCAGACCGTGATTCGATAGCAGCAAGAATGGCTTTAATGGTGGCGGGGTCATATCCGGCTGCTATCTCAATTGCTTCTACGGTTGGATGACCTTCGGTAATGGTTCCGGTTTTATCCAGCACGATGGCATTTACCAGGTGGGCTCGTTCCAGGCTTTCTGCATCTTTGATGAGGATATTATTTTCAGCACCCTTTCCTACGCCCACCATAATGGCAGTGGGGGTAGCGAGTCCGAGGGCACAGGGACAGGCAATTACCAGGACAGTAATTGCGGTCAGCAAACCGTGCGTAAACGCATTTTCTCCTCCCAGTATCATCCAGCTGATAAATGTGAGGATAGAAATGCCTATCACGATGGGGACAAAAATGCCTGCGATTTTATCTACGAGTCGCTGTACCGGGGCCTTGGATCCCTGGGCTTCTTTTACAAGCCGGATGATTTGTGCCAGCACGGTATCGGAACCCACTTTTTCTGCAATAAACTGGAAGGAGCCTTTCTGGTTGATGGTACCGGCAAACAGTTTTTCACCGGCTTGTTTGAGCACCGGCACAGGTTCTCCACTGATCATACTTTCATCCACATAGGAGCTGCCATTTTGCACCGATCCATCCACCGGGATCTTTTCTCCGGGTTTAACGAGCAACAACTGGCCAGCCAGGACAGCTTGAATGGGGGTCAATTCCAGGCTGCCATCTTCCAGTACGCGGGTAACGGTTTGTGGTTGTAATCCTATCAATTTTTTCAATGCCGAAGAGGTATTAGATTTGGCTTTTTCTTCCAGCAGTTTCCCTAATGATATAAAGGCGATCACCACAGCCGCGGCTTCAAAGTAGACATGTGCATGTAATCCGCGTGCGTGCCAGAATTCAGGGTACAATGTATTAAACGTACTAAAAAGCCAGGCAACACCTGTACTTAGTGCAACCAGTGTATCCATGGAAGCTTTGCCATTGCGTGCCTGTTTAAAAGCATTGATAAAGAAGTTGCGGCCGAAGTAAAATACCACCGGTGTTGCCAATACCAGCATGATCCAGTTGGCATAGGGCATATCCATAAAGAACATACCGATGATCACCAGGGGAATGGAAAAGATGCCTGCCCAGATCGTGCGCCGACGAATAGCAGCATATTGTTTTTGCTGCGCGAGTTCCTGAATTTCTGCTGCATTTTCTTTTTCGATTACGAGATCATATCCAATGGAGCGTACGGTTTGCTGAAATTGTTCCGCATTGGTAAGGGCGGGGTTATAACTCACCCAGGCGGATTGGTTGGCGAAATTCACCCCTGCATCAGATACACCATTTACTGCTTTCAACATGGATTCCACGCTGACAGCACAGGCGGCGCAGGTCATTTCCAGTACCGGGTAAGTTTCTTTTATGAATTGAGTAGCCATCTTGCTGAACTTTGATTTGATTACTCAAAGGTCCGCATTGCGATTGGGCCGGTTGTTACAGAATCTTCGCTGTCTGTTATATAATTATTGTCCCACTTTATCGAGGGGCTTTCTCCTGTTTTCGCGAATCTGTTTGAAATGGGTAGGTGTGAGTCCGGTTATTTTTTTGAATTGCTGCGAGAGGTGTTGCACACTGCTATAGCCCAGTTTAAATGCAATTTCATTGAGGGTTAGTTCATCATAGAGCAGTAATTCCTTCACTCTTTCGATGCGCTGGGCAATTACATATTTTTCAATGGTAGTTCCTTCCGTAGAGGAAAAAAGAGAAGAAAGATAGGAATAGTCGTGTTGCAGGGCTTCTGATAATAAAACGGACAGTTTGGTATTGAGTTCCACGTCTTCGTTCCCATGAATCAGTTGCAGCACCAGCGTTTTTATTTTCGAAACCAGTGCAGATTTTTTATCATCCAGTAATTCAAAACCCAGGTATTCCAATCGCGTTTTTAATTGCGATAATTCATCTTTAGTGGGTTCTTGCTGCATGATGTGTGTTGCAAAACTAAATCATTGTATTTTAGGATTATGCTAAAGATTGATGCACATCATCACATATGGGACTATGACCCGGTACAACAGGCCTGGATTGATGACTCCATGGCAGTGATTCAACGAAGTTTTACACCTGCAGATATGGAACCCTTGTTGCAGGAAGCCGGTATAGATGGAACAGTACTCGTTCAGGTGAATCAGAATCTCCGGGAGAATATGGTGTTTACAGAAGCGGCTGAAGCGCATCCTTTCATTAAAGGGGTAGTGGGATGGGTGGATTTACTGGCGGCTGATCTGGAAGACCAGTTGGATGAGTTGAGAGACTTGTCCAAGCTGAAAGGATTCCGGCATATTGCCCAGGCCGAGCCTGC
>JALOMU010000319.1 GCA_025455285.1 Flavihumibacter sp. | reverse complement strand
CCGGGAGATATCATTTCAACGGGAACACCTGCAGGAGTGGGGCTGGGCATGAATCCGCAGGTATATCTGAAGCCGGGAGATGTGATGGAACTGGGAATTGATGGGCTTGGAACTTCCCGTCAGGAATGTTTTGCTTTTAATCGCTAACTACAATAAGAGTACATGAATTTAGAATTGCAACATAAAGTGATCCTGGTTACCGGTGGTGCCAAAGGCATTGGGGAAGGCATTGTAAGAGTGTTGGCTGCTGAGGGAGCTCATCCGGTAATTATAGGAAGAGACGCAAAAGATAACCAGAAACTGGTTGATGAATTACTGGCCGCCGGACAGAAAGCGGATCAGTTTGCGGCTGAATTATCAGACCCCAAAGCCTGTAAAGCCGCAGTGGATTATGTATTGCTCAAGTTTGGCAGAATAGATGGACTGGTAAACAATGCAGGCAAGAATGATGGCGTGGGATTGGAGAAAGGCAATTATGAAGATTTTATGGCTTCCCTTCATCGCAATCTCGTACATTATTACCTGATGGCGCATCATGCCTTACCGGCACTGATCAAATCCAAAGGTTCCATCGTAAACATCAGTTCCAAAACAGCTGAAACCGGCCAGGGAAACACTTCTGCATATGCAGCGTCTAATGGTGGCCGTAATGCACTCACCCGCGAATGGGCCGTTGAATTGCTGAAATACGGAATTCGCGTGAATGCCATCATTGTAGCCGAATGCTGGACACCCCAATATGCAAACTGGATTGAAACGTTACCAAATCCAAAAGAAAAATTGGACAGTATCAACAAACGGATACCCTTTGAAAACCGCATGACTACACCGGAAGAGATTGCCAACACAACGGCGTTTTTGCTTTCGAACAAATCAAGTCATACTACCGGGCAACTGATTCATGTAGATGGTGGCTACGTTCACCTGGATAAAATTATTACTGAATAACCTGCAACAATGAATGCATCTATACTGCAAGTACATCCAAAAGACAATGTACTGGTAGCACTTACAAACCTTACCAGGGGGGAACTGATTGAATGGAATGGGCAAACTATTCCGCTTCAGTCAGATATTCCGGCCAAACACAAATTCACAATAGCTGCTTTGAATGCAGGAGATCCTGTTATCATGTATGGCGTGCTGGTGGGTAAGGCTCAAATAGCTGTACCAACTGGTGCACTCCTAACAACCGAAAATCTGAAGCACGCAGCAGATCCCTACGCTTTTAGAAACGTGCACATGGATTGGGAAGCGCCGAACGTCGATAAATTTCGTAACCGTACTTTCCTGGGTTATCACAGGTCAGATGGAAGAGTGGGAACTGCTAATTACTGGCTTTTTATCCCTACCGTTTTCTGTGAAAACCGAAACCTGCAGGTAATCAAAGAAGCCCTGATAAATGAGCTGGGATATGGTGTAACGGAAAAGTATAAACGCTATACGAGGGACCTGGTAAACGCAATGGAAAAAGGAGAGAACCTGCTCGATGTGCAGCTTCACTCAAATGGAGCATCTCATCACCGGGTTTTTCCAAATGTTGATGGCATCAAATTCCTGAACCACGACGGTGGTTGTGGTGGTATCCGGCAGGATTCTGATATGCTGGGGAAATTGCTCGCCGCTTATGCCAATCATCCTAATGTTGGAGGGGTTACCATTCTCAGCCTGGGTTGTCAGCACCTTCAGACCCGGCAATTGCTTGATGAATTGAAAGCACTCAATTCCAATTTTGATAAACCGCTTTTTGTTTTTGAACAGCAGCAATCCCAATCGGAAGAAGAGTTGATTACAAGTGCCATCCGCACCAGTTTCGAAGGCCTGCAACAGATCAATCAACAGCAACGTCAACCTGCTTCCCTTGATAAATTATGTATTGGTGTAAAATGCGGAGGCAGTGATGGCTTTAGCGGAATTTCTGCTAATCCGGCTGTTGGTTATTGTGCCGACCTGCTGGTGGCTCTTGGAGGAAAGGTATTGCTGGCTGAATTTCCTGAACTCTGCGGAGCAGAGCAGGATCTGATTGATCGCAGTGTGAATGAAGCCACTGCCCGGAAATTCATCCGGCTGATGGAATCCTACGATGCCCTGGCCCACCAGGCGGGTTCCGGATTTTTTATGAACCCATCTCCCGGAAATATCCGGGATGGTCTTATTACAGATGCGATTAAAAGTGCAGGTGCTGCCAAAAAAGGTGGAAACTCGCCGGTTGTAGATGTGCTTGATTACACGGAACCAGCCACCAAACCCGGTCTGAGCCTGGTTTGTACGCCAGGTAATGATGTAGAAGCTACCACGGGAAAAGCTGCTTCCGGTGCTACACTTATTCTTTTTACAACGGGGCTTGGTACGCCAACCGGGAATCCTGTTTGTCCCACTATTAAACTGGCCACCAACAGTGCACTTGCCAAACGCATGGCAGATATTATCGATATTGATACCGGCCCAATCATTACAGGAGAAAAAACCATTGCGCAGATGGGAGAACAGATTCTTGAATATTGTATTCGTGCAGCCAGTGGAGAAGTGATTCCAAAGGCGGTTCAGTTAAATCAGGATGATTTCATTCCCTGGAAAAGAGGCGTAAGTCTCTAAACTACCTATCTCAAAAGAGGAAGATTAGGTATCTTTAAGCATAAGCTTAAACGATGCGTATTTTCCTCTTTTTAATTTCATTTGCGCTCCTCAGCAGCAGCGTTCGTGCACAAGATCTTTCCCATTATGAAAAGAAAACTTTTTTTAGTAGTCGCGGTGATACATTACCATACAGGATCCTCTATCCACTGAACTATGATCCGTCTAAAAAATATCCGATGTTCCTGGTCTTACATGGAGCGGGGGAAAGAGGTAATAACAATGAAGCCCAGCTAACACATGGTGCCAGATTATTCCTGGCCGATTCCAACCGGACAGGTTATCCTGCCATTGTTGTATTCCCGCAATGTCCGCAAAATAGTTTCTGGGCCAAAGCCAATGTAAATCGCAATACCACACCTTTTGAGATCAGTTTTGATTACAGTGGTGCAGCCAGTGCACCATTGAATGCAGCGATTGAATTGACCCGGCAATTGATAAAGGACGGATCGGTTGATAAAAGAAAAGTTTATGTTACCGGTTTATCCATGGGGGGGATGGGAACCTTTGAGGCTGTATACAGAGAACCTAAATTGTTTGCGGCAGCCGGCCCCATCTGTGGAGGTGGAAATTCCCAGGCATATAATAAAAAAACAGCTAGGGTTCCTTTCCGTGTTTTTCATGGTGCGGCAGATGCAGTTGTGAATGTCAAACTTTCGCAGGAAATGGTTGCCCGTTTGAAAGAATTAAATGCAACAGTTGAATACTTTGAATATCCGGGAGTGAATCATAACAGTTGGGACAATGCATTTGCAGAACCCGATTTTATTAGTTGGTTTTATCAGCGAAAAAAATAATCTGTTTAGTAAAATATACCTGCTTCGCTGGTTGCAACCATTGATTCTTTGTATCCGAATGACCTGGCTAAGGGTTTTTCCGTAGGTGAGCTTCGAGGCCTCTGGCAGATT
>JALOMU010000318.1 GCA_025455285.1 Flavihumibacter sp. | reverse complement strand
AGTTTGCTTTTATGTTCAAGTACACAGTGTTCTCAGCTAGTGGTTGCAGAATAGGACTTCTTGCAGTATGTATAGTGAGCTAGGTTAGTTCATTGACATTTTATATAATGAGGAGACATGTTTATTATTTCTCATCTTTGCTGTATCAATTCCTATGCATTGGCGTCAGACTGGCCGTTTTGCTGGGTTTGTCTTCATGCATAGCTGATGATGTAAAATGCTGCCATTCAATGATCTGGCTTGACATGGAGGTCTAGGCTTGTATGTGAAATTGAGCTGTTCTGTTGATTTCTAACAGCCATGCACATAAGCATACTGTGATGGACCTGAAGTGGAACAAGAATGGAAATTGGTTGCCGGCAAAAGCGTTGGATACAGGTGTAAATTCTTCCTATTATGAATTCAATGCCTATGTTTCACCGGATGAATCCCTGTTGATTTTTACCTCCTATGGAAGAGTCGATGATATGGGCAGGGGTGATCTCTATATAAGTATCCGGAATGCTGCTGGTCACTGGGAGCCAGCTAAAAATATGAAAGCAGTGAATTCTGCAGAACTGGATTATTGCCCTTTTGTATCCACGGATGGGAAGACGCTTTATTATACAAGTGAAAAAGCAGGTAAAAAAAATGGCAACATTTTCATGTTGCCCTTCGAGACCCTGAAATTTCAACTTATAAACTCTCTGACTGAATCAGGTACTGAGTAGAATACTGCTTTCCACAAGTAAAACGTACTACGTACACACCAGCAGCGAGGGATTTGGTGTTCAGGTCCATCTGAACACCATTGGAAGTATCATTAATTTTTTTGATCAGCTCTCCTTTCTCATTGAAGATCTCCACTGAGATCTGCTTTTGCTGCCAGGCCAGGGGAGTCAGCAATATAGTAGAACCGGTTTGAGGATCGATGCTCAGTTCGGTAGGGATGAAATCATCTTTCTTATCCATAGCTACCATCTTAACAGAAGAATATTCGAAGTTACCCTCCATGTCGCGGGTACGAAGGCGATAGAATACAGCCCCCATGGTAGTAGCGGATTTGCTTTCATCTTTGAACTGGTACAATCCACCTTTTGGCATGTTAGCACGATTGAAGCGGGAAACTTCCCGGAACACTTCACCATCCACACTTTTCTCAATGCTGATATCCTGCAGTTTTTCCTGAGTAGGGCAAGACCAGGCCAGCTCAATGATATCGGTTTGCATACGAGCCTGGAAACCTACGATATGAGGCATATAAACAGTAGCCAGATCAGGAGTAGAATTCTTCAGTTCAATTTTGTATTGAGCGCGACCAGCCCACTCATTGTTATTGCGGTTCACACCCAGTTTAACACGAATGGTTGTAATGTTTTTATTTACGATGCTGATTTTTTCGCTGCTTGTATTTTGCTTACCCCATTTGTTCTCAGCGCGATAACCACTGTTAGCGGCAGAAATCATCAGGGAAGTAATTTCATTATCATATACCACTTTGCTTCCGTATCCAAGGTAACATTCAGCAAATTCGTGTGCAGCACCATAGTTATTCAAACCAGAAACGGAAGTAGTAATTTCCGGCATGCTATAACCATTGGGCTGATCCAGGGGTTGGTTGTTATTTACAAAAGTAAAGCTGAACTCGATCCAGGAAGGACCATTGATTCCGGCATATTCAACTTCCGGTTGGAATACAGATGAATTATTATTGGTATTGTGATGCAGTTGCTTCAGCACTACACCCGGAGTAATATTTTCAATTTTAACGATGCAATCAGCTTCTGCTTTTCCGAATGCATTCTTAGTAACAGAAGAAAACCGGTACATGGCTCCACGCTGTCCGGCTGAACCGCTTTCCAGCTTATAGTTAGTGAAAGAGATATCCTGTGCAGATACTTCAGTTATGAAGAGACTTGTTAGGAAGGCCAGCAAAAAAAGGTACGAAGTTTTCATAATTCTACTTTGGGGTGATGCTGGTTTTCTTAGGATCTTGATTTTTGTTTGCTAAGTGGTTTTTTGTAGGCATCCTGGATTTTCGATCAACAATACAAAGATCATCATGGACTTCGGAAAATACAAGTGGGTATGGGGTTTTTTCGATAAATGGGCGAAAAACGCAAGTGTTTGTCCTCGAAACACGGTGTTTTGGAAGATTTTATCGTAGAATCCCTATGCAGGTTTGGGAGATTTCCGCAATTTTGGAACAATATCACAGTCCATAAAAACACTTATGGGTAAAATTACGGGGTGTATTAGTAAACCACTTAGCAGCTAAGTATTTGCCTTATTTTCGAGTATGTTCAAAGAGAACCCGCTTCCTATTATACTGTTTAGTATCGCCGTAATTGGTGCAACTGCCTTTATGCAGTACCAGCAACCGGAGTATAGTTTTTTTGATGGCGGATACATCATCGCCATTTTATTGACCATCTTTTTGAAGGATGATTTGTATACCCGCATCTTTGGTATTACAGGTTTGGTATTTACCATTATCTCTGTTTATTATCCCAACGCAGCAGAGCCGGATGTTCAGATCTGGATGCAGCATATTTTTTCTGCTGTGGTAATTGTGATGACCATGACCCTCGTCATCTATCTGAAGCGTTTATACCGCAGCCTTGAGAGAGAAGAACGCCAGGTTACAGCTTTGTTTGAACACGCTACTGAAGGTATTATATTAACGAATGGCAGGGGACAGATAATACTGGTGAACCCCGAAGCAGAACGCCTGTTTGGTTATGAAAAACATGAGCTGCTTAGCCAAACGATTGAGTTGCTGATACCAAATCGCCTGCATAGCCGGCATGAACATAGCAGGGCTGAATTTTATAAAAACCCGGGCAACCGAAAAATGGGGCAGGGACGTGATCTGTTTGCCAAACGCAAAGATGGTTCTGAATTTCCGGTGGAAATAAGTCTGAGTCATTTCAGTGATAAAAAAGAGCAGTATGTAATTGCCTTTATCATTGATATTACGCAGCGTAAAGAGGCAGAGAAAAAATTATTACATCAAAAGGAGCAACTTGAAAGTATTACCAATGATGTGCGTAAGCTGAATACGGAACTGGAAACCAAAGTGGAAGAGCGCACACTGATTCTTAAAGAGGCTTTGCATGAACTGGAACGCTCGCAGTTGGAACTGGAAGAGGCCCTTAATAAGGAAAAAGAATTGAGTGAGATTAAATCCAGATTTGTATCAATGGCATCACATGAATTCCGCACCCCATTAAGTACTATACTTTCTTCTGCAACGCTGATCAGTCGCTACCAGCAGGGAGAGGAGCAACCGCAAAGAGAGAAACATGTTAAGCGGGTAAAAGATGCTGTCAAACACCTGAATGATCTGCTGGAAGATTTTCTGTCTTTCGGAAAACTGGAAGAAGGAAAAGTGGAAACCAAGATGGAACTGGTAAATCTGGCTCAACTACTGGAAGAAGTTGAGGATGAATTAAAGCCTTCCATGAAAGAGGGACAATCTTTCAACCGGAATATTCCTGACACCATCACCTGCAATACAGATAAACGATTAATGAAACATACATTGATCAACATCCTGAGTACTGCGA
>JALOMU010000317.1 GCA_025455285.1 Flavihumibacter sp. | reverse complement strand
CATGGCAAATGGTTTTTTAACCAGTACCGTAAAATAGGGAATAAAAAAAGCAATGACAGAAACCTGCCATTGCTTTGCGCATATTGATGTGTTTACACCATGATCAGTCATATTTTTAAAACAAACAATCGATTGTTTGATAGTTTAGATTGCCAGGATAAAAAAGTTTAAATAGATTTAATAGTCTTTTTAAACTTTTATATGCCAAAACGCCTGCTTTCCCTGGATGTCATGCGCGGATTGATCATGATCCTGCTTGCTGCTGAAAGCACTTCCCTTTACAGCCGGTTGGATAAGGCCGCTGCGGGAACCTGGTTGCAGCGGGTGACAGAGCAGTTCTTTCACCACGACTGGCATGGACTTCGGTTCTGGGATCTGATTCAGCCAGGCTTTATGACGATGGCCGGTTCTGCCATGTTTTTGTCTTTTTATTTCAAACAACAAAAGGGAATTACCTGGCAGGACAATCTCCCCCATATTCTGTTCCGTTGCCTTAAGCTCTTTCTTTTTGGAACGGCACTGCATTGTGTATACAGCGGCAAACTGGTATGGGAACTCTGGAATGTGTTGACACAACTTGCGTTCACCACCCTTATTGCGTATCTGATTATCCGGAAATCCTACATGTTTCAGGCAATAGTAAGCTTCGGACTGATCCTGCTTTCTGAGATCCTTTACAGGACTGTGCTGGTGGGCGAATTCAATGAGCCGTTCGTGATGGGAAAAAACTTCGGCTCTCTTACCGATATGCTCGTGATGGGCAAGATCAATTCCGGGGGATGGGTATTTGTCAACTTTATCCCAACCAGTGCCCATACAATCTGGGGCGTACTGGCCGGGAAACTATTGGTGGATGATCGGTTTCAGGCAGGGAAGAAACTCCGGTACCTCATCAGTAGCGGAATTGTGCTGTTATTGGTTGGCTATGCAGCTGACCTGGGCGGACTATCACCCATCATTAAACGCATTTGTACGGGTTCCTTTGTACTGGTATCAGGTGGCTGGGTGTTACTTTTTATGGCTTTTTTATACTGGCTGACCGATATCCGGCAAGCGAACAGGTATGCCTGGATTTTTACCGTTGTTGGTATGAATGCCATTTTTATCTATCTCTTCTTTGAAACCGTGGGCCATCAGTGGCTTAATGGTGTGGTGGCTATCTTTGTGCAGCAGCCCATTCTGGCTTCGCTGGCCACTCTTTTTATTCTGTGGTATCTCTGTTATTTCCTCTCCAAAAAGAAAATCTTCTTTAAGCTGTAATGAGGTTGTTTGAATAAGTACTATGGCACTTTTTTATACAAAAGATTGCCCGAAATGGAACATATTCGTAGGGTAAGTTTAACGATTTAGTTAACGATTAAATAACCTGTTCGTAACGATTGCCCAAAACGTCCCATCTACTTTTATACCCAATTTTTAATTCTTCTAACATGACAACCAAATCAAAACTGCTGAGCTGGGGTCTTTGTTGCCTGTTGCTTTTTTGCACATTGGCGCAAATTCAGGCCCAGTCTCCTGGCGGTGCTGTTACAGGCACCATTCGAAATGCCCAGTCGGAAGCCCTGCCCGGCTCTACTGTGAAGCTTGAAAACAGTACCAATCGCTTTTCAAGAAGTACGCAGTCCGACGCCAACGGAAACTTCCGGTTTGAGGATGTTCCGTATGCAAATGGTTACCGACTTACCATCAGTAATGTGGGATATGCCGACAAAGTTTTATCCGGCCTGAACCACAGTAGTGCCAATCCTTTAAGGCTTCAGCAACAGCTCGAAGAGTCTGCCAAGAGCCTGGATGAAATGGTAGTGGTAGGTTATGGTAAAACCAGTAAAAGGGACCTTACCGGTGCGGTGAAGTCCATCAAAGCTGATGAGTTTAACAAAGGTATTATTAACTCGCCCGAGGAACTGCTCCAGGGTAAAGTGGCCGGTGTGAATGTTACCGCCTCCAGCGGTGAGCCCGGTGCTCCCCAGAGTATTACGATTCGCGGTCCGGGTGGTGTACGTACCGGAAGTACCCCGCTTTTTGTAATTGATGGTATGGCCCTTGATAATTCTTCCACAGGAGGAGCTGTCAATCCACTTACCTTCCTGAACCCCCAGGATATTGAATCAATGGATGTATTGAAGGATGCTTCTGCAACAGCTATTTACGGTGCAAGAGGTGCTAATGGCGTAGTATTAATCACCACGAAAAAAGGCAGATCCGGCTTTTCTTCCGTGAACTACAATTTTACTGCCGGGGTTAGTAAAATCGCCAATCCATTGCCGCTCTTCTCTACGGAAGAATATAAAAGACAGGTCGTTGCCCTGGGGGGAGAACTGGAAGATTTCGGTGGCAGTACCAACTGGCAGGATGAGATCACCAGAACGGCTTTTACCCAAAATCATAACCTGGCCGTTTCCGGTGGTGTGAACAAACTGACCTATTATGCCAGTTTGGGTATGCAGTTACAGGAAGGTGTTATTCAGCGGAATGACCTGAAACGGTATAACGGACGTATCAATATTACCCAGAAACTTTGGGACGATCGTCTTACACTGGATATCAACCTGAATGCCAATAATACTGTTAACAGACGTCCGAATATTGGAAGTCTGATTGGTGGCGCCATTTCCACCAACCCCACCATTCCAGCCCGCAATGCAGATGGCACACCCTATGTTTTTGAAAACGGCATCAATCCGCTCAAAACACTGGAACTGGAAAAAGACTGGTCGAATATTAACCGGGTGATTGGAAATGTTGCAGCTACCTTGAAAATTATAAAAGGACTGGAATATAAAATCAACATAGGTATTGATAACTCTACCGGTGTTCGTGATGTACAATCGCTTCCCAATGCTGTTCCTCAGCGCGATGGCCGCCTGGAAACCTATAATACGTACAATAAAAACGTATTGATGGAGCATTATTTCACCTATAACTTCAATATCAACGACATCCATAAGTTTACAGCGCTTGCCGGTTATTCCTACCAGGATATTTACCTGCAGGGGCGTGGTACCAGCATCAACCGATTCCCGATAGGAGGCGTAGAACCTATCTATAATCCAGGTACCGGACAGGAACTAACGCTGGCGAACAACCGACCTTCCGGATATGCAGTACAGAATGAATTGCAGTCTTTTTTTGGACGATTGAATTACAGTTTTGACAACCGTTATTTGTTCACTGCTACCCTGCGTGCAGATGGTTCATCGAAGTTTGGTGAAAACAACAAGTACGGTATTTTCCCATCTTTCTCTGCAGCCTGGAACATTGACCGGGAAAAATTCTTCAATAGTGGCTGGATTTCCAGTTTGAAATTAAGAGGTGGTTGGGGACAAACCGGTAACCAGGAAATTCCTGCTAAAATCACTCAGCCATTGTTTACAGCAACTGTTTCCGGAAATGCCAGTTATCCGCTGGATGCCGGCACAACTTATCCTGCCGGTGTATTCTTTACCCGCCTGGCTAATCCTAATATTCAGTGGGAGGTTTCAACACAAATCGATCTTGGCTTTGATTTTGGCCTGTTCAACGGGGCGTTGAATGGTACGGTTGATTATTTCCGTAAAGTGA
>JALOMU010000316.1 GCA_025455285.1 Flavihumibacter sp. | reverse complement strand
GCGAACCGGCTCAATAATCACATCTTCGAGTGATCTTCCGATCAACTCATAGTCTTCTTTCAAAAAGCCTGCTACCAGTCCGGCTATATTTCCCCACTGCCGGATAGCATCTTTCAGCAGCACTTCTTTTCGAAGGATCTGCCTGGCATCTGATGTCCGAACTTCTATCTGAGGATGCACCACGGTTACCTGCAAGGGCGGAGCTGATAAACGAATAATATCTAATGGAAAGATCGAACGTATCAGGGTTACTCCTCCAAGGATACAGGGGGTAATATTGTCGGCATGCTTAACACCACTGGCTACCTTTTCACCCGCCATGGCAAAACGTACCAGGTCTTCATCAGAGAAAGGTTTTCCAAGCAGGTAATTTGCACCCACCACTGCTCCGGCAGCACTGGCTGCACTGGATCCGAGCCCACTTCCGGGTTTGATTTCCTTGGTAATGCTGATCTCAATTCCAACTGGTTCCGGAAGGGCCTGTAACAAATCAAGCAACGCAGCACCTGCAACATTCTGTGCCGGTTCAGTTGGCAGCTTGTATTCATCGGTGTGCTGAATCCGGATACCCGGTTCCTTGCTAAGTCTCATTGTGATCCGATCCGAAGGATCCTGTAATGCCATTCCAAGGATATCAAATCCACATACCAGGTTGGCTACAGTAGCCGGACAAAGAACTTCAATCTCCGTATCAAAAAGCGGTTGTATGTTAAGGTTAGTTTGCATCTCAATGGGTTTCTCAGGTTAGAGTAGCTCTTAAAATATCTGCAAATACACCGGAGGCTGTTACATCCGCACCTGCGCCCGCACCTTTGATCACCATCGGTTGCTCAGGGTATCTTTCGGTATAGAATAATACGATGTTATCCTTGCCATAGAGATGGTACAAATCATGACCCGGACTTATCTGCTGCAATCCAACTTCTGCTTTACCATTATGAAAGGCCGCAACAAACTTGAGTTTGTTTCCATTCTTACTGGCTTCCTCATAGATACTCCGGAAATGATCTTCTTCTTTTAACATGCTGGCATAAAAATCTTCAACAGAACCTTCCATACAGGACGCAGGGAGAAATCGATGATTGGTGATCGAATCCATTTCCAGTTGCTCTCCTGCTTCCCTTGCTAAAATCATAATCTTACGCATCACATCGGTACCACTTAAATCAAGCCGTGGATCAGGTTCGGTGTATCCTTCATTCTGTGCCTGGCGAACTACTTCCGCAAATGGTTTTGATCCATCATAATGATTGAATACATAATTCAGTGTTCCACTCAGCACCGCCTCAATCCGTTTGATTTTGTCACCGCTTCTGACCAGGTCGTTCAGTGTACCAATTACCGGTAAACCTGCACCCACATTGGTTTCAAAGAGAAACCCGGTATTGTTTACTCTTGCTTTTTCCTTCAACTCACGGTAATATACATACGGAGAAGAGCAGGCGATTTTGTTGCAGGCAACTACCGCATTACTCTTTTCTAACAGCCTGGGATAAACGCCGGATACTTCCTTGCTGGCGGTGATATCTACAAATACGGTATTTCTCAGGTTGCGTTCTAAAATACCATCTACAAATTCATGTATGCTTGCTTCTTTTCCATTATCCAGAAATGCTTTCCAGTTGGATAAGTCAATCGCATCCTCGCTAAACGCGATTTTTTTGCTGTTGGCCAATCCAACTACTCTCAATTGTAGCCGGTTATGATGCAGCAGGTATTGTTGTTGCTGTTGTAATTGTTGCAACAATCGACTTCCCACATTGCCAACACCACTGATGAAGAGATTCACCTGCTTGAGGCTGGTTTCAAAGAATTCTTCATGTAAGAGGTTGATGGCTTTCTTCACATCGGATGTTGCAATCACTGCGGATATATTCCGCTCGGATGAACCCTGTGCAATGGCTCTAACATTCACCCCATTGCGTCCTAGTGCACCAAATAGTTTACCACTGATACCAGGGTGACTCTTCATCTGTTCTCCCACCAATGCAACGATGGATAATCCTTTTTCAATTTCCAGCGGATCCACTTTTTGCAAACTGATCTCTGGTGCAAATGCAGCATCCACAGCCTCTTTCGCCAGTTCTGCAGCAGCTTCATCTACTCCCACACAAATGGAATGTTCAGAAGATCCCTGCGTTATCAGGATCACATTGATTTGCTGTGCCGATAACGCTTCAAACAACCTGCGGGAGAAGCCTGGTACGCCCACCATGCCACTGCCTTCCAGACTCAGTAAAGCTAATTTACTGATGCTTGATATGCCTCTTACAGGCGAGCCATTGCGATAGCCTTCCTGTTGAATCAGGGTTCCTGTATCAGCTGCTGCAAACGTGTTTTTAATCCAGATCGGGATCTGTTTATTCATTACCGGCTGGATGGTCGGCGGATATATCACTTTCGCGCCGAAATGAGATAATTCCATGGCTTCCTGGTAAGAGATGGTTGGTATCACCCTGGCATTCGGAACCCAGCGCGGATCAGCGGTCATCATGCCACTTACATCTGTCCAGATTTCAAGTGATTCCGCATTCAGGCAGGCTGCTGCAATGGCAGCTGTATAATCCGATCCTCCTCTGCCTAGGGTAGTTGTTACCCCTTCTGCACTGGAGGCGATGAATCCTGGCATTACTATATGATTGCTGCTTACTACTTCTTCCGCAGCTTTCAATTGTGCTTCTGTTGTTTTGAAATCAACGACCGCATTTCCATATTGTGCATTGGTACGAATCAGTTTTCGGCTATCCCACCAGGTGGTTGCTACTCCAGCTGCCTGGAATGCCGCCGTTATAATCTGGGAAGAGATGAGTTCACCATAACTGACCAGTTTGTCTTTGGTGCGGGCAGTGGTTTCTCCCAATAGAAAAATTCCATTACAAAGATCTTCTACTTCATTGCAGCTCTTTTTTACAGCACTCAGGTAACTGCTTTGTTGCTGAACCGGTATGAGTTGTTTCACCGCATCCAGATGCCGGGTGGTGATTTTCTGTATCAGTTCCTTGTAAGCCTCATCCCCGCTGGCTGCCAGTTGTCCGCATTGCAGGAGCAGGTCTGTGGTTCCACCAAAAGCAGATACAACCGTGATTACTTTATTCTTTTTGATTTTTTCTGAAACGATGGAGATAACATTCTGAATTGCTTCCGGACTGCCAACAGATGTGCCACCGAATTTTAATACCTGCATAAAATGGATAATGATGATAAGAATCTGAATAATTGAACGAATAATTCCTGGAAAAAACAGCCCGAAGGCCCATGGCATAATATGGTAATGTACAACCCTTAGCGGGTTGTAATAGTAGTGGTAGTAGTTGTGTATGTAGAAACGAATGCCATGAATCGGGCATGAAATTACCACAGCCCTTTTTTATAACAAGCGTTAGTTTTAATTTTTTTTTGATCTGTTTTACCGGCGGTCAAAGTGCAACTGTTTTGGTATATTCATGGCCCGATTGCTGCCCTTAACAACGAATAAATTACCCCATATGGCCAAAATTGACCCGGCAGCCCTTCAACAATTTAAAAGTGAAGTTGCGCTGAAGTTTCAATTGTACAACAGTCT
>JALOMU010000315.1 GCA_025455285.1 Flavihumibacter sp. | reverse complement strand
AATTTATTTGTGCTGCATATTACGCACTTCATTCCATACAAAATCTTCGATTTCATCAAAGAGAAAGCGTTCCCTTTTTCTGCCTTTGGTCTCTTCTTCGAATTTGTTGGTGAGGTTGAGTGCCAGCTTGTACATTTCATCAGTGGCAGACTGATCCAGCATTTCAGAAAAACTCTTGGGTTGTTTTCCTTCTTCCAGGCTACGGATATAACACAATACTTCTACTACCTCAAAATGTGTTTTTTGCCAGGATTCAAAACCGTTTGGAAATTCCGGTGTTCCCATGTTGAATAGTTTTAGGTTCGCGTATTCAACTAAATTTAACCTATTTACCGGTATAAACAAGTTTTCTGAAATCTCCTCCACTGCCGGCACCAAGGAAGATTCCGATTTTACCAGATTTGGCAGTGCGTAAGCGGGTTACTTTCAAAGCCGGACTTGCATTTCCATTGATCATTGCTATAACTTCTTTTTCAGTAACGTGGATGGTCATACTAAACCAATTATTGGGTTCCGGAGGAAATTTAAGGACCGGCAATACGAACTTTTGCGTATTGCAGCAGTCTTGATTTAGCGGGATTTTTATCCCACTTTTAAAATCCAGTATATGAAATGTATTCCAATTTGGTTGGTGATTTGCACCAGCTTTTTTATTTCCTGTAGCAAAAGCAAAGAGGAGGGCTCTGCAACCAATGCAGCCTTTGAACTGATGGAACTATTGCCTGGGGAACCGCGCTTGTATGAACGGGCCGATCTGGTCATATCCAATAACCAACCCTTTGTAAGTGCTACCAGCTCAGAATTCGGTAATCGTAACAGTGTCTTTCTCTTCCCTTTGCAGGATGGCTGGCGCAAATATGAACAACCCAACCAGGAATTTGTATTGCTTACCTCTTTTAATAATACGCTTTATGGAATCATGGAATTTCGGGAACCTTACCAGGCGGGACAGGTTTCCACTTTCCGGTATTCCTACTTCCTGTACAAATGGATCAATTCGGCGTTTGAAAACATAGCCCGACTGGATTTCACCGATCATAACGGAGTGGCACAAGCGTATTTGCAGAATCTGCGCTGGTATAAAAATCAGGGAAGACTGTTACTCGCTGCTCAACAAAGCAATGGAACCAGTTTTCTATGGAACCTTACACTTGAACGTTTTGATCAGCAACAGGAAATTGGAAACTCCGGGCTCAATCAGATCGTAATTCCTTCTGCTACCGGCATCAACTTCACTTCTTATCGTCAGATCAACGGAGCCTTTGACCGATTGGATATTGTTCGGAATTATTTCTACAATGGTCAGTCTTTTCAAGCTGGTAAAGAGCATGTGTTTCAGGAAACTCTGGACGGCAGTTTTAACAGTACCTATCTGTTTTATGCAGGTATGGGAAATGCATTGTATGGGATCCGCGCCAATCAATTACGCAACCTGGATACAGATCAAACCATAAAAGAGCTTTTAGATGGATTACGTTTTCAGGTTTCGAGCATCAAATCTGCAAACGGTAAGCTTTATATGCTGATTGGTAAAGGGGATGCGGATTGTAAAATGCTGGGTGTATTTGATGGGACCAGTTTTAAAGAATATACCTATTCTCTGCCCGCTGAACTGGATCCCTGTTCCCGCCTGCTCGATGTGGAAGAAGTGAATGGTAAGCTCTACTGCCTGCTACTTAGTAACCGGCAACTGGCAGTTGTACAAAGATTGCTTTAAGAAATCCAGTTGTTGCGCATAGCGGCATTGATGGCACTTACCTTATTGTTCACCTGCAACTTTCGGTAAATGTTTTCCAGGTGTTTACGAACCGTTCCTTCGCTGATCTCCAAACTGGCCCCGATCTGCTTGTAACCCAATCCATCCTTTAATAATTCAAGTAATTCGATTTCTCTTGGAGTTAGATGGCAGTCAGGTTGCTGATCAGCCCGCTTTGGTTTGGAAGCTTCTGCAGCACGAATATAGTTCAGGGCTTTCAACGCAATGCTGGCCGACATGGCAGCACCTCCAGCAATGGTTTGCTGAATGTATGAGATCAGTTCGGTACCGGTTTCATCTTTCAACAGGTATCCACTGGCGCCGGCTAAAATCGATTGAAAGATTTTTTCATCATCATCAAAGGTGGTAAGCATGATGACTTTACACTGGGGATAACGTTCTGCTATATGCGCAGTAGTTTCAATACCATTGAGCTCTGGCATTTCAATGTCCATCAATACCAGGTCAACGGATTGGGTTTCCATTTTTTCCAGTAGCTCGGCCCCGTTGCCCGCTTCCATACAAACCTGGATGGTTGGATCCTGTGACAGTTTTTGAAGGATGGCAATTCTTGCCCGGTCATTGTCTTCTGCTATCGCAATTTTAATAGACATAATACAAATCTATTGATTCAATGAGGCAATCTTCCTACGCAAAACTGCGTATCATTGGGAACTGAATTGTCAGCCTTGTCCCGTTTCCTTTTTCACTTTGGATCTCCAGGGTTCCATTAAGTTCTTTCACACGATCCCTCAGATTCCGAAGGCCAGATCCCATGTTCTCATTGCTGGTATCCATTCCTGTTCCTGAATCACTTATGCTGGCTTTCAATAGACCATTTTCCGCTTCTAAATGAACAATCACCAGGCTGGAGCTGGCATGTTTGAGTGCATTGGTTACTCCTTCCTGGATGATCCGAAATAAATGCGTTGCGATTTGATTCCCCAGTACCAGCTCAGGATTACCGGCAACAGGCAGCACTTTTACCTGCGCGATTTTTTTATAATAATCAATGAGTTTGGAATTAAAGGCAGACAGCTGAACTTCCGGATTGTTCATCAACCATACCGTTTTTCGCAATTCGGCAATTGTTTCATCCGTTAGCTGGCGAATATCCTGCAAGGGAACGGATGGAGTAGATCCTTCATCCGCCTGCTCAACTGAGGCCTTGATGAATGTGAGATAAGAGCCGATATTATCATGCAGCTCTCTTGATATCCTTAATCGCTCTTGTTGCATTGCATTGCGTGCTTCTGCTTCTTTTAGCTGTAGCTGAAAAGCTGACTCGGTGCGCAACTTTTCTTCTTTTTGCTTTCTGCTTTTATATATTGTGTAAGCTACTACCATCATTATTAATAAGCCCAAAACCGATGCTATAAGACCTAGCCTTTGGATAACTCGCTGTTTGTTGAGCACTTTTATTTGTTGTTCTTTTCTTTCGGTTTCAAATTTTACAGACATTTCGGTCATTTGCTTGGACTTATTTTCGTTAAAGATGCTATCATTTAATGATGCAAAACGCTCATGAAATTGCAAGGCTTTTTGGAAATCGCCTTTACTTTTATACATCTCACTTAGCTGCTTGTAGGTGTGTTTTATCAAGTCAGGAAAATTAACAACACGCCCAAAATGCTCTGCTTCTAATGCATATTTGATGGCGCTATCCAATTGTTTGGCATTATAAAAACTTTCGCTGAGGTTAATGGTGGCAATGGCTACTCCATACTTATCCATTTTTTCCATTCGGATGTCTATTACTTTTCTGAGATTCTGAATAGCTAAGTCAAATTTATTTTGCTGAGCATAGAT
>JALOMU010000314.1 GCA_025455285.1 Flavihumibacter sp. | reverse complement strand
ATCGGTAAAGAGATCGGCATAGAGGGTATTGCCTTTCACAGCAATATCTATATTACCCGGGAGTGCAATAAAGGCTTCGGGCTTTGGAGCAGCGGGATTGCTGTTGTTGATGATATGAATGCCCCGTGCAGGATCGCTCATGAAAATCCAACTGCCCAACCAGAATATTTTTCCGGTTTCTTTGATCTCCCTTGCCGGCGCTGCGGAGATACCAGCCAGCACAGCAGCTTTGGAAGCAAATACCGGCGTCTGGATCGTGTAGGTTCGGGTTACTTTGTCTTTGATACAGGCGCTGAAGGACAGGCAGGCGATTAATGCAAGGAAGATTTTTCCTTTTACCATAAGCAGTTTCATAAGCAATCTATTTTTGTTTATTGAACAAGAACCGGGCATTCAGACCAACTGTCAGCAGTCGTTTGTTGCCGGCGGTTTTATCAATATTGGAAAGCTGGTAATTCAGGAAGGGACCTGCAGACAGGGTTCCACTACCCAGGTTCAATAAGCGATAATTCAAACTGGTTTGGGCACTGGTCTGGAATTTGTTCACCAGGTCGTTATTCTGGTAATAAGCGCCTGCTGCCTGGTTATAATGCAAGGCATCGGTGCGCAGCAGTATACCAAACAGGAATCCATTATTCCAGGAGAACCGTTTGCGATTATCCAGGTACCAACCGATTTCAACGGGTACCTGCAGGTAATGGTAAGCGTTATAATAAGCTTTTCCTTCATTGCCCGCACCCGTGTAGGCAGTAGTTGCTGCTATATTTTGAAGGCGGAAATTAGAGAAGAGCGCACTGCTGTCCATCTTGCGGCCCACTTCAATCCGGTTGGAAAAATAGGCATATTGAAGGCCGGTGATGAAATTCAGTTTACGGCTGATGGGTTTACTAACACCAATGCTTGCCTGAAAAGAAGGACCTGCTTTCACATCTGAGGGTCTTGGATCCAGAGTGGTGGCTACACCAGGAGGTTGCAGTGCAATATTGCCGGAAAAATTTTCAGCAACCGGCGAATAGGCGGAAGTCAATCCATCTCGCATGGAACCGGATCCTCCTCCAATTTGCATGGCCAGGTTCCAGGGCTCTCTTGTTTTTGCGGGTTTGATTTCCGCTGCCAATAAATCGGCATTCAGTTTGGTATCACCAGCTGTTGCATTGTTGGGAGCTATCTCTCCGGGTGCTGGAGCATTGTTGCTACCGGCGATTGTTTTTCCAAAAAGTTCTTTTTCAGTTGCTTCAACTATAGCAGGTGATTGAGTAGGTTGCTGAGTTGGTGCTGTTGCGATGGCAGTTTTTGCAGCTTTTGCAGTTTTTTCAGCTTTTGCAAGCTGGCGCTGCTGCTTATCCTCATCCTGGATTGCATAGGATGCCTTATTATTTGGGACAATACGCTTTTCGCGGGAGGATGGATTTTTTCTGTTGGATTCAGTAGAAAAGCTGGTATTCTCGGATTTTTTGTTGGCTGTTACAACTGGCTGCGAGTTTTTTAGCTGATTGCCTGTTGCCTGCAATGGAGCAGTGGTTGCTGTTTCTTTGTTTTCAGTATATGAATTTTCCTCTTTTGCAGGCAGCTCCTGTTGTGCTGAAGCGATATCCTTATTATTCTTATTATTCTCTAAACTGTTTGAAGCTGATGGAGTAGCATTCGAATCATTGGTAGTTGTTTGAGTTACGGTAGTGGGTACAGATTGCTTGAATAAATCCGGGCTTAAAAACCAGATAGACAGTCCTCCGGCCAGCATGGCTGCAGCCAGCCAGTACCAGGCGAAACCTCTTCTCCGGTCCTTTTCCTGTATTTGCGCAGCCACCCTTTCCCAAATTTCGGGGGATGGCTCCAGGCGTAATTCATTTGCCTTACGCTGAATGGATTTATCAAATTCACGATCGGGCATAGTGAGTTGATTTTACTGATTCGGATTCTTTTTGCAGCCATGTCATCAACAGGCTGCGGGCACGTGCATATTGAGAGCGGGAAGTTCCTTCATGGATTCCCAGCATGGTACTGATTTCCACATGCGTATATCCTTCAATTGCATGCAGGTTAAATATTGCCTGGTATCCGGGAGGCAATTGTCTTACAAGGTCAGCGAGTTGCTTGGCATCCAGCCTTACTTCCGGGTTATCAGGCGATACCGGGTGCAAATGGCCATTTTGATCTGAACTGAAGGACAGGTCGTATTGATAGCGACTGTTTTTCTTCAGGTAATTGATCGCCGTGGTAACCATAATCCGTCTGATCCAGGCTCCCAGGTCTCCATCTCCCCTGAACTGCGCCAGGTAATGAAAGACCTTGACAAAGCCTTCCTGGAGAACATCTTCCGCATCACTCATGGATTTGGTGTACCGGTAACAGACCCCCAGCATTTGAGCAGCAAACTGCTCGTACAGCGCTTTCTGCGCGGCCGGCTTCCCTTTCAGGCAGTCCCTCACCAGTTGGTGTTCATTGGTCATATCCTTACAATAAAGCTGACAAGGTACTGTCCGCCTTCGTTGCATCCCTGTTAAAACTATTTTATCATGATATTCCCTACCGGGATGGTTTTTAAAGAGGATAACCGGTTTGCCCGAAATGAAAAAAGCCCCCATATCGTGGAGGCTTTCTTATAAGTTCTTGTCAATCAGGAAACAGGAACGGATGCCTGGGTGTTATCCCATTCCATAATCAGCTTTCCGCCAGCTATGCGGATGGTGAAATTCTCCACCGGCGCGCTGGTTTTACCTACCGGTGCAGCTACTTTCAACACATCTTTATCCTTGTGCTTCTCATATTCATAGGCACCCCACTGCTTCAGCTGGCTGTTCAGGATGAGTGTCCATTCTTTTTCATTTGGTATTACAAACAGCGTATAGGTTCCTGCCTTTACCGGCTGGCCACCCAGGGTGCCATCTTTCTTAAAACTGATTTCGGTTGCTTCATCGGCACCGGCTCTCCATACTTTTCCATAAGGAACCAGGGCACCAAAAATATCCCTGCCTTTTTTGGCAGGCCTGCCATAGGTTACACTAACGTTGTCTGAACTAACCGTTTCATGCGGACTTTTCCGGTTTTGTGCACAGGCGGGAAGCATAAAACTAACTGCTACCAATGCCAATAGTAAGGATTTCATATAAATACTTTTATTAAAATTAAGGATTCGATTCCACAAGCTTTCTTAAATTTCCAAGGCTTTCTTCCATAACCGGCCCCATTTGTTTATCATATACAATACTGCCCAGCTTTTCCCAGGGGTACCAGGCCAGTTCAAATTCAAAATACCATTGAACGGTGGTGGTGCCTTCCCTCACTTCGTATAACATATAATTACTGGTGAACTGGCGATCACCGGCTGCCCACTGATACTGCAGACTGGAATCTGTTTTTTCCCTGAATTGAACTTCAATTTTTGGAGCACTGTCCTGAAACCAGCGATTCCATTCCGGCCAGCGTTTCTCCTCCTGCAAATAAGGGAGTACCTGTTCTTTTGTGCCTAGTATATCAACCGCCCTTGAAATTCTTACAGACGAGGGTATCAGGCTGGTAAATGCTGTGAGCAGAAGAAAAAAGAATACAATACTGATGACCAGTAA
>JALOMU010000313.1 GCA_025455285.1 Flavihumibacter sp. | reverse complement strand
CCACATAAGGGCATTCGCGAGTCCAAGTGCTGCAATCAGAAAAATAGCGGTGTACCCAGATGCAAAATAGATACCGATGGAGATCAACAGCCCAAGAATGGCGGAATAGCGAAGGGCTCCTTGTTGGGAAAGGTATTTTGGAATCGTGAAAATGCCGATGATATAACCCAACAACATAGCGAACAGGGTATAGGAAGTAAAATATTTGGTTTCATCCAGGCTCATCCCCATTGCTTTGCCATAGGTTCCTCCTTTGGTTCTTCAATTTCAGGTAATCCGGAGCGGTAGGTCAGGAAGGCAAGAATAAACAGGCAGATTGCGATTATAATATAAGGCGGTATGATCCTGCCGGTAAGCTCGGTCAGCAGTTCTGATTTGAGCACAGGATCAGAAGTTGCCAGGACCTTTTCTTCAATGGCCTGGGCATTTTTGAGCACGATGGCACCCAGTATAAGCGGACTTAGAATACCGGCAATCTTATTACAGACGCCCAGAATACTGATACGTTTGGCAGCGCTTTCAATTGGTCCGAGTATACTGGCATAAGGATTGGAAGCAGTTTGTAAAAGTGCGAGTCCGGCCCCTTGTACAAAAAGCCCAATCAGGAAGAGTGAGAAACTCCTGTCGTTGGCAGCAGGTATGAAAACCAGTGAACCCAGCGCCATTACAGCGAGCCCGAGTGCCATTCCATTTTTATAGCCGGATCTTTTCAATATCCAGGCGGAGGGGATGGCAAGAAAGAAATAAGCCATATAAAAGGCGGTAGTAACAAAGAAAGCCTGCATATCGGATTCCAGTTCGCAGGCAAGTTTTAAGAAGGGAATAAGTGTACTGTTCAACCAGGTAATAAAGCCAAAAATGAAAAACAAAACGGCGATAATAGCCAGCGCATAGGCCTGACTCTTAGGTGTTTGGGTTTGGTTCATGCTACTGAGTTCAAACCATTAAAATACAATGTTTGGTATAATAAATCGTACGCAATCGATTCCGTATGTAATTTGCAGTCCTTAATGCATATATGTTGAAGAACCGGAAAGCTGCGCTGAGCTTCATTTTCATTACTCTCATTGTTGATGTAACCGGATTAGCTATAATCATACCGGTTATACCCAAATTAATCAGTGAGCTGATTCATGGAAATGTTAGTGACGCAGCAGGTTATGGCGGATGGTTGGGCTTTGCCTATGCAATTACGCAATTCGTTTGTGCCCCGGTGTTAGGTAATCTGAGTGATCAGTATGGCAGGAGGCCAGTGTTGTTATTCTCTTTATTGGGGTTTGGTATTGATTATATTTTAATGGCATTTGCTCCAACCATCGGATGGTTGTTTATAGGCAGAATTATAGCAGGATTGTTTGGCGCCAGTATTACTACGGCCTCTGCCTATATTGCTGACATCAGTACGCCCGAAAACAGGGCACAGAACTTTGGAATGATTGGAGCTGCATTTGGGTTAGGATTTATCATTGGGCCTGTACTGGGCGGGATTTTAGGAGAATACGGAGCGCGTATTCCGTTTTTTGCAGCTGCGGGCTTGAGTCTCCTGAATGCTTTGTATGGTTATTTTGTTTTACCTGAATCTTTGTCGATTGCCAACAGGCGAAAGTTTGAATGGAAGCGGGCAAATCCACTGGGATCATTCAAACAGCTGCGCAAGTATCCGGAGGTATCCGGGCTGGTCATTTCGCTGGTATTGATTTATGTAGCGGCGCATGCGGTGCAAACAACCTGGACCTATTATAATATTGAAAAGTTTGGGTGGTCAGAGCAAATGATCGGGTATTCACTGGGATTGGTGGGATTGATGGTGGCCCTGGTGCAGGGAGGCCTGATCAGGATAGTAATGCCAAAGCTCGGGTATCAGAGAAGCATTTATACGGGCTTGTTTCTGTACAGCCTTGGCTTTCTGCTATTCGCATTTGCTACGGAGACCTGGATGATGTTTGTTTTTTCTGTTGTGTATTGTCTGGGTGGTATAACGATGCCATCCATACAGGGTTATATATCCACGGTGGTTCCTCCCAGTGAACAGGGAGAATTACAAGGCGGATTAACCAGCCTGATGAGTGCTACCTCCATCGTTGGGCCACTGCTGATGACCAGGTTGTTTTCCTACTTTACGAAAACCGGCACACCGTTATATTTTCCAGGTGCTCCTTTTTTGGCAGCTGCTGTATTGGTATTAATCAGCGGACTGCTGCGTTATTGAGTTATTGATCCCGGTTAGGATCGAGTTATTCTGCTACGCAAATTCTGCTATCTGATTTCTCCCGCCCGTATCGTATCGCTCATTTTTTATTATCATTTTTTTATTTACATGAACATTTACGTTTCAAACCTGAGCTTCAATGTTGAAGACGAAGACCTGAGAGAATTTTTCGCTGAGTATGGCGAAGTAACATCTGCCCGTGTTATCATGGACAAATTCACCAACAAGAGCCGTGGTTTCGGTTTTGTTGAAATGTCTGATGATGCAGCTGCCCAGAAAGCAATCGCTGAACTGGATGGTGGCATGGTAGAAGGTCGTGCTATCCGCGTAACTGTTGCCAAGCCTCGTGAAGAGCGCAGCAACAACGGTGGTGGTGGTAACCGTCGTTCTTTCAGCAACAGCAACAGCGGAAGCCGCTGGTAATCTGATTTAACCGGTCAGGTTAACCTGACCGGTTATTCTTTCTCTTCTATTCTACGATGCGTTCCATACGTGTCAGTTTTCCTTCCACGTTAACTCCTTCTACAATTATTCTCCAGCGTTTTGTGCTATCGTTGTTGTAAACGGTAAACAGAATTCTTCGGTTGTCTTTGTCAGTTATGATAAAGGGGTTCCAGAATAGTGTAGTGCGATTATCCGCCTGGTCGTGCCGTTGATCATAACGCATGTAATCAGGAGAGTAAAATTCTTTTTGAGGCACATATCCCGGAATGGTGGCAAAGTTTAATCCTTTGATATTATCATTGGCAGCAGCACCTTTTTTGGTATATACAGCGATAGCACCTCCACTACCACCGCCGGGAGCACCCAGGAAGGGTGGCCTGAATACCTTTACCATGGCAATATCAGTCATAGGAATATTCTGAACCATAGATAAATCACTGATCATCTCATTCAAAAAGAGAGAAGGAACTCCACCTCTCCAGCTCATCGACATGTTTGTGCCCATGCCTGAAATCTGTAGTCCCGCCACTCTGCCCTGCAGATATTGCAGCACGGTCATGGCTCCTCTTCCAGCCGGGTCATCTTCAACGATAAACGTATAATCATTTTGCCCGCGGAATAACCCGGAAGTATATTCTTCCTCCATTTTTTCCTGTTTGGATTTAACTTTTGCAGTTACAGTTACACCTTCCAGGGTTTGCACCTTACGTGCAGCTTCTGCTGCAGCGAGATTTTTTTCTCCCATCAGCAAGGATTTTTCAATTGCTTTCGGATCCAGCCGGGTAAATACAGGAATCGGTCTGCCGGCAGTGGAGAAGGGAATTGCGCCCGGTAAAAAGGCAGGTTTTACATCGACCAGGGCTTTGGTAGTCAGCAGTTTGTTTTTATCATTATTGAACTGGTAGTATAGTTTGGCAGTATCATAAAAGACCATACCTCCCAGTTTGAAATTCCCATCATTGGCAACAGGAATGGAAAGAAATTGCTGTCCGCCACCTTTTAGTGTAAGGATCCCTGTTAGTTCCTGGTTGGTGAGTTCGCTTTTGGTCAGGCCGCTAACTTTACCATTAGCGGTAATATAATCTTCAGGACGGTGTTTGATTTCAGGAAATTTACCGGCCAGCACCTCTTCCCATTTGAAACGACGCCATCCATTGGTCATCATAACGAGGTCCAGGTGCCTTGCTACTGAATCGGCTTCGCTGGAAAAATAATAACCTGGTTGATGGATATACCCTTTCAGATCGGGGCTGAGCAATAAACCGGAGTAGATATCTTCTTCGCCCTTTTGAACCGGATTGATATCCGCATCGGTAACAGACAGGGAAAGATTACATTGAATTTCGTCTGGAACATCAATCTGGATTACGTTTCGATCCCGCTTGGTCATTCCTTTAAGGGGCACATTCAGATCAGTAATGAAATAATAATCCTGGCGGTTTACAAACACAATCCGTTCTGCGAGAGGTTTATTATCCTCTGTGAAAAGGGTTACCTGTACAATGCCGGCAGGTACATTTTCAATAGGAATAACTGCTTTAACCTCTGCGGATTTTGTCAGGTTGACCTTAGCACGATAAATCATTTGCTGCTGGGTTTGTGCGACCACCTGTATTGCTTCAAAAATGGGATTTTCTCCCTCCTTTCTTTTTACGCTGTATTGAATGCCGGCCAGGTTATTTTCCAGTTTCAGTACAACCCCCTGGGATTTACTGGCTGGCAGGTTTTTTTGCTGGATTTTTCCAGCCGGATCTTTCCAACTGGCTTTATAGGATTCACCTGTCAGGGGTGTCAGTTCAAAGAATCCCATGCCATTATGAGTGGATGAGAAACTGGCAACTTTAGCTCCCTTTGAGTTCTGAATATCCCCGTTAACGGTAATTGGTAGTCCTCTTTTGTCAGTTGCTTTAAAAGCCACCCGGGAGGGAACACCCTGTACCAGGTCGCCGCCTTCGGGAAAGAAATCAAGGAAAAACTGAGGCGTATTGGTTGCCGCAGGTTTTGCCGTTGCGCTTGTATTGGCTGCGGCTTGTAAAACGGGAATCGCTCTTGTATAAAGGAAGGAGGAATCGAAATTGAGCATCCAGCGGGTATAGGCCCGAACATACACAATGGAATCCTTCAGGTTTTCGGGCAGATCGAAAGCGGCAGCGGCACCACCAATAGCAATGGGGCTGATCCGCCGATCGAGAATTTTTCCTCCTGCGTCGATCAGTTCTGTATACAGGTTATTACTGATAGTGGTAATGGTAGAGCCTACCATTATATAAGCTTTCAACCAGATGGTTTCCCCGGGGGTATAGGCTGCTTTATCGTATTGTACGTAGATTTTTTCCTGGGGGTACTCATTATCCAGTTTAATCAGTACGGAGTCAATCAATTGGGCGTTGGCTCCCAGGGAGCAGGAAATTACCATTGCCAGTACGGCCAGAAATCTGTAGTTCAGTAGCTTCATAATCGGTAAACTTCAAGAAGGCTCAATATCCTTAATTTTTTTTTGCCTTCCTACATTTGCCATATAAAGAAAATGTATGAGTACGTTAATTCAGGAATTTAATGATTACCGGACCAGAATGAATGAGGTCATCCTCAGTAAGAATAACCTGGTAATGAAAAGACTGTGGAATCTTGATACCAATACTTACGATGAGGGGGCGCTGGATAAAAAAACCAAGGAAATGCTGGGATTGGTAGCCAGTATGGTATTGCGTTGTGACGATTGCATAAAATATCACCTGGGAAAAAGTTTCGAGCTGGGGGTAACAACGGAACAGGTATATGAAGTATTTGCGGTAGCCAATATTGTTGGAGGTACGATTGTAATTCCGCATACCCGGAGAGCAGCAGAATATTGGGAGGAGTTGGTGAAAGCTTCAGAAGGATCAGGTAAAAACCAGTAAGATCGCTACCCGGATACCGTTGAAATTACCCTTAATTTCAGGGCAACAAACGATATTCTGATGTTAGTTTCAGTCTTCTCGAAATTCTCGGCCTGTATAGGCGGGCTCGGCCTCTGTCTTTCATTGCAAGCCCAGGTTTATACACCTGCTCCAGCCAACCTGGAAGCCAGAAAGGTATTTCAGGATAACAAATACGGATTATTTATCCATTGGGGATTGTCGAGCAT
>JALOMU010000312.1 GCA_025455285.1 Flavihumibacter sp. | reverse complement strand
CCCTCCTCCTTCCTCCTTTCCTCCTTTCCTCCATCTTCCATGCCTTCCTCCGCTGCTGTTATCTTCCGTGCAATGACCCTTACATCCTTCACTTCGCCTAGTCCCATTGGCTTGGAATAATTCGCTCCATTTAAAGAAAACCGGCACTGATTGATCACATCTTCAATCATACCTTCCAGTCCCATTTTACGGCCATCATCCGGGGAATAAATCCGGGTGATGCCATATTGGTGCAATTCCCGGATCTCATCCGGCAGGATGGTACCTCCGCCGCCTCCGAATATTTTAATATGTCCGCATTCATTCTGATCGAGCAGGTCTTTCATGTATTTAAAGAACTCTACATGTCCGCCCTGGTAACTGGTGATCGCGATTCCCTGTACATCCTCCTCAATAGCCGCCTCCACAATCTCATGTACGGAACGATTGTGACCCAGGTGAATGATCTCCGCTCCTTTCGCCTGCAGTATCCGCCGCATGATGTTAATTGCGGCATCATGTCCGTCAAATAAGGCCGCAGCCGTTACAATTCTCACTTTGGGTTCCTGTTGTTTACTCATAAAACAAGCATTGTCAATTGATTGCCAAAGTTACAACGCCAAGCCCAATTACGAACACCCGTTAGCTTTACCCGACCGATGCCACCCGACCGGTGGCATCCGCTACGGCGGAGTGAGAATTGATAAATCAAAAAAAATCCTATATTGGTGGTGTGAAAAAACTAGCTGCCATACTCCTGACGGGTATGCTCCTCTACAATGTAGTGGGGTATCGCGCGGTTTTTTCCTGGCTGGAACAGCATTCTTACCAATCGCTGAAACAGCAAATTGACAATAAAAACTACGAAGAAGAAAACCTGATCACCATCAAAATGCCGATTGATCAGCTCCCTTATTATACAAACTCTCCCATTTTTGAACGCACCAATGGAACGGTTACTGTTAATGGAACCACCTATCAATATGTGGAGCGCCGTATATACAACGACTCCCTCGAAATGCGTTGTATCCCCAACCCACTTGCAACCACATTGACCAATGCAAGAGATTTGTTCTTCCAACTGGTAAATGACATCCAGGAAGCATCAGGCAAAGCCAATGCACCTGCAAAGCCAATGCTCGCTTTAAAAAATGTTTTTTCCGATTATACTATAACGGAATCGCTTAACTCTTTTGAACCGGTTTTCACAACCCGTTCAAACGTATTCAATCTGTTCATCCTGAAAGATTGCATGTACATCAAAGCTCCCCAGGAACACCCCCCCGATGCTGCTGTGACGGTTTAATTTCTTTCAAAAAAGCTGCAGAGCCATGAGACAGCATAGCACCCTGCAGAATGAACACTTCACAGCAATCACAACCAAAATGACGAATCGTATTGTTAAGAATACGATAGTTGTCGCGGCGCTATTTTTAAGCAGCCTGGACACTATCGCACAAACTGCTTTTGACGGCTTCACCATGACAAAAGGAGAACTTTGCCTGGTAGCCGATTATGGTCAGATGACCTGGACCGAATATTGGGAGGGCAAACGACTCAGAGAAAATCTCAATGTGGGAAAGTTCACCTCCAAACAATTTATGCCGATGATTGGATATGGCATCACCAATCGCATTGCCATTTTCGCTACTGTACCTCATATTTCCAACAGCTCAGATGCAGGGTATATGGCCCATATGAAAGGATGGCAAGACCTACAAATGGAAGCAAAAATCCAGCTGAGTAAATCCAGAGTATGGAAAGGAACACTGCTCACCTTCGGCACGGTTGGATTTTCCACCCCGGTAAGCGATTATATTCCTGATTTCTTACCCTATTCAATCGGATTGGGAGCCAGCACGGCACAGGCCCGTATTATTGGACATTACAAACTGGATAAAGGCTGGTTTGCTACTGTTCAAACCGGATATATCGCCAAAGGAAAGATTAAAGTAGATCGTGAAACTTATTACTCAGGCGATCAAATTTATAGCAATGAAATGGCGATACCAGATGTATGGGATGGAAGTATCCGCGCCGGTTTTGACAACAAACGTTTACGTATCGGTTTGCAGTATAACTGGATGCTCGCAACCAGTGGCTCCGATATCCGCAGAAATGATATGCCCTACCCCGGAAATCGCATGAACCGGGAGTCGGTTGCATTAACCGGGTTATTCTGGATTCCCGGAATTAAAGGATTGGCGATTAATGCCATGGCAGATCAAACCATTGCCGGCAGAAATATGGGCAAATCCTTTGGTTGGATGGCCGGACTGCAATATGTTTTTAAACCTTTCCAAAAGAAGCAACAATGACCAAACCTATCTCAATTATAATAACGCTGTTTTTGCTGGCAGCCTGTTCCAAAGAAATCTCACAGCGATCCTTACCCGATTTTGAACCGGCTTCCCTGGATCAAAACGGTGGTAATTGGAAGCCCGTCCTGTTAACTGCCCCCACTGAAATACTGATTGAAGAGCCACTGCCAGTAAACAGCGCTGCCTATCAACAGGAACTAACAGAAATCCAGGATTTACAGCGCTCCATTAGCTCAGCTGATAAAAAAAGCATTGAAAAATGGAAAAACAGTGGCATTATCCGTTGGAATGAAACCGCCAGGAAACTGGTAGCGATTTACAATCTTCCACCCGAAGCCAATCCGGATGGCACTTATCCGGTTCCCAATGCCCAGAACCCTGGTGCTTATCCAAAATTTCCTTTTGCCAATCCACCTTATGCCAGCAGGGCCTATGCTTATCTGCAGGTTGCGCTGTATGATGCAATGGTTACCACCTGGCATTATAAATTCAAATACAACCGGATGGCTCCGGCAGTTAATTCCCCCGCTGTGGAAGCACTGGAACCCATACAGGAAACACTTCCTTCCTATCCCTCCGAAGATGCTGTGGTTGCAGATGTAGCATACCGTTTGCTGAAAGTAATGTTCCCGAATGACTCTGTGATGTTGGATAAAGAACGGGCAGAACAAAAAAGAGCCAAGCTGGTATCCGGACTCGCATCTCCGTCCGATATCAGGGCGGGAGAAGCTATTGCTGCACAGATTGCGGCAACTACACTTGCCCGTTATAGAACCGATGGAATGGGCCAGGCAGGCGGTAATCCAACTGTCTGGAAGGAATTGGAAGCTGCTGCCATAGGCCGTGGTACCACCACGCCCTGGAAAAGCCTGGAGCTTCCCGCAAGACCAGGCATGCTGCCGCTCTTTGGAAACGTAAAACAATTTCTGATAACCACTGCCCAGCGTGATTCTCTTCGTCCACCACCACCACCAGCCATTGGTTCTCCGGAATTTAAAGAGGCGCTGGCCGAAGTAAAAAAAATGAGTGAGGTAAAATCAGGAGAAGTTTGGCGTATTGCTCAATTGTGGAGCGATGGCGCCGGTACTTACACACCCCCTGGTCACTGGAACGAAATTGCCTGTGAAGCTATTGCAGCAGCAAAATTCAGCGAACTCCGTACTGCACGTGCTCTTGCTTTAATGAACATGGCCATATTCGATGCAGGTGTTAGCTGTTGGGATGCTAAAACATATTACTGGTATCCGCGCCCATCACAGATGGATCCTTCCATTAAGACCATCGGTCTG
>JALOMU010000311.1 GCA_025455285.1 Flavihumibacter sp. | reverse complement strand
GAACCCATCGCTCTGTTGCCAACCGGCAGGGTTCCAATCGTTCTTCCATTCAAATCCATCAGGGTAAACTGAACCCTTCCTGCTTCCGGCAATTCATAACGGATAATAGAGCCCGGCTGAACCGGGTTCGGACTCATCCGCAAGCGAAATATGTCCGTTGTTTCAATATCCCGCACCGGAGTAGGTGTGGTTCCATTGAGATTCCTGTTAAGGTACACTTTGTAGCCACCCGCCGGCAAATTTATGCTTTGTGCACCACCGGTAGCTGCAAATGGTTCGCCTGTGAATAATTCATACCAAATGCCTGCCTGCGGGAAAGAAATCTGCACCGGAGCCTGGCTGGTTCCGAAATTTCCCACTACCACAATTTTGGAACTATCACTGGTTACACGAACCCATTTAGTGGCGTTTGCCAGATCCTGCTGCACATCTCCGGCAATAAACAGCTTTTCAAAATACGGATTGTTCCGCAGGTCCAGCATTGCTTTGTAAACATTCCGCAACTGAACCCTGTTGGCGTTCTGATAATAATTCCAGCGAATGGGTTTAGGATCTGTGCGGCAATTATTGTTTACGGTTCCATCCGGACAATAATTGATCGATAAATCATAGCCCAGCTCCCCAAACTGCCAGATCAGTTTCGGTCCGGGCATGGCCAATAAGAAACTTGCCGCCAGTTCATTTCGTTTCAGGGCGATGGCTTCGTCACGGATATTGTACCCGCTTACGCTAACGCCTTCCGTTTTACATTTTACCATGGAGCGTTCTTCATCGTGACTTTCCATATAACTGATCAGGTGGGGCTTCTGCCAGTTACGAACCGTATGCAAAGCGCCACTGAAATTGGAATTGGGGATCTGACCTTTCGCCGCCTCTGTAAAGTTGTAATTCATGTTGCCCCATAGCATCATACCATAATTCGACAATTCATTTTCCTCATTGTTGACACCCAGGTGTTCAAGGATTACATAGGAGCCGGGAGCTTTTTGTTGTAATGTATCGTAGTAGGCTTTCCAGATGGCAACGCGACTGGCATCATAAGCACTCCATGCATTTGCATCACAGTTGCCTCCGTTGTCGTCACAGGTTTTGGTTTGGGTAAACCCCTTGGATAAGTCGAAGCGGAATCCATCCAGTTTGTACTCCTGCAACCAGAAGGTACAAACATTGCTGAAGAAACGTTTGGTGACCGCCGCCTCATGGTTCATATCATAACCAACATTGAATGCATGTTTAGCCACAGGATTGAACCAGGGACTATTGGCAGCCGGACGGTTATTAGCACCATCAAAATAGAGTTGTACCATGGGCGACTGACCAAAAGAGTGATTTAAAACCATGTCCATGATGACGGCTATGCCGTTTTTATGACAGGCATCTATAAACGCTTTCAATGTGTTTTTCGGACCATAATATTTATCGGGTGCGAAATAGTAAGATGGATTATACCCCCAGCTGATATTCCCTTCAAATTCGTTGAACGGCATGAGATGAATGGCATTTATGCCCAGAGATTTGAAATAGTTAATTGAATCTTTCAGGGTGTTCCAATCGTGTTTTTCTACAAAATCACGCAACAACACTTCATAGATCACAAGTTTCTCTTTGGCGGGCCGTTGGAAATTGGTCACCTCCCAGTTATACGCTGGTGCATTGGATTGCAGTACACTCACGATACCGGTAGTTTTTCCCGTCGGGTAGGCCTTGAGGTTAGGATAGGTACTGGCAGCAATAAAAGGATCATTCCAGGGGTCCAATACTTTTTCACAATAGGGATCACCAATTTTAAGCGTACCATCTACCAAGTATTGATAGCCGTATTCAGTGCCAGGGGTCAGCCCGGTTATCCTGAGCCAGAAATAATTTCCGTCCGGTGTTTTATTCATCTGGTAAGGGAGGGATTCCTGCCAGTTATTAAAGTCGCCAATCAGATTCACACGGCTTTTTCCAGGCGCGAATAAAACCAGTGTAGCAGCTGTTCCTCCGGTTTCATAATTGATGCCCTCTTTTACACCTGCAGGCAGTGGGGATTCTGTTGTGGGAGGAGCAACATAAACCCGAAAGGTATCACCTGAAACTGTTGCATTATCGGGATTGCTAACAATAAACACATGTTCCCCGGCAGCTGGGATCGTTGCTGTGTGCCGGATAATGGTATCGTTATTAACGGTTGCAAGTGTATTTCCGTTTCGCTGCAAAACAAGTTTCTGGTTTTGGTTACTGCGTGCTTCGATTTCAATCGTTGAACCAATGCTCAGATTCAGCGGTGCAAGGAAAGGTTTGTACCTGGCCTCAAATTCAGGTTTGGTATACCGGATGGCAGCTTTACCGGTCGGGTAAACATCCCAATAAATGTTTCCCTGGTCAACTGCCAGATCTGATGCTTTTCCCTCCAGGGCGTTGCCGGTTGGATTATATGAACGGAAAACCATTGCAATCTTCAGAATGGTTTCGCCTGCAGGAACGTTGTAATAAGTCCGGATATTTGGAATAGTGAAATGATAAGTTGATCCCGAACCTTTTACCATTCGGGCTGCAGCATCATTGGTATTCCAAGTGGTGGTTACATATTTCCAGTCGGTATTGCTGGTACTTTTATCCGTGATAACGCCAGTATGAATATAAACATCTCCGGTATGATTCAATAACCCCCTGTTGCCTTTAGCGGCATCATAGGTAATGATGACACCCTTGTCGTCTGTTGGGAAAAAAGGATTCACAGATATCTGTCCCTGAACACGGCAAAGCAGGAACAGCAATAAAAAAAGATAAGCTGTCTTTCTCATGGCAAAGCAATAATGTGTTAAAAATACACATTAAAAATTTCTAACCAAATTTTGTTGAAACTTTACCCCCATGTATACGGAACAGCAAACCATTGACCTTCAGAAAAGGACCAATACGTTATTGAAACAAGTACCAACAATAGCGAAGTCGGAAGTGGAAGTGTTAAGAGATGTACTGCGTTTTCATGAATACCGCTATTATGTGTTGGATGCACCGCTGATTGCAGATTACGAATACGACCAATTGTATAAGGCACTGGAAGCAATTGAAAAAGCGCATCCGGAACTGATCCGGCCTGATTCGCCTACGCAACGGGTGGCAAGTGGCTTAAACAGCGCTTTCCCAACGGTATCCCACCTTGTACCCATGTTGTCGTTGGATAACTCTTACAATGCGGAGGACCTGGTCGACTGGGACCGCCGGGTGCGGGAAGGTGCGCGCAGGGATATCATTGAATACTGTGTAGAACCCAAATTTGATGGCGCGAGTATATCATTGATTTACGAAAATGATATCCTGGTACGCGGGGCTACCAGGGGGGATGGTGTGCAGGGAGATGATATCACCACCAATATTCGTCAGATACGATCCGTACCCTTATCCGCTAAATTTTCGGAATATGGTATTACACAAATAGAAATCAGGGGGGAGGTCCTGCTCACAAAAAAGCATTTCAAGGCTTTTAATGATAAACTGGCGGAACAGAATTTACCTCCGTTGGCCAATCCACGGAATGCTGCTTCCGGTTCCCTACGCATTAAAGACCCGGAAGAAGTAAGACGTCGCAACCTGGAAGCATTTTTATAT
>JALOMU010000310.1 GCA_025455285.1 Flavihumibacter sp. | reverse complement strand
ATATAATCCAGGTGATCGAGTAAAATATTCATAGAAGGCCGGAGTGCTTCTGCTTCTTCTGGAAACCGGTTACTAAGGTAACCGTCAATTTCGTAGTCTGGCATTTTTTGTTGAAGCAGAGAATCGACCAGCGGTCTGTGTTTGTTAATAAAAGCCGCTTTATTTCGGTTATAGGTGCTATCCAGGAAACCAGCATAAAAATTCAGAAAGATGACACCACCATTTTTTCCAATAGCGCGAATTTGTTCATCTTTCAGGTTTCGGGGAACAGGACAAAGCGCATACACACAACTGTGAGAAACGATTACCGGTTTGGTGGAAACTTCGATTGCATCATTGAAGGTTTGTTCCCCTACATGGCTAAGGTCAATCATCATGCCCAGTTCATTCATTCTCCTTACGACCTGTTTACCAAAATCATTGAGTCCCTTTTTTTCAATGGGTGTTGGTTGCTGGCGGTCGTAATAAGTTTCATCCCAGGCTGAACTCGCCCAGGAAGTAGAGTTATTCCAGGTAAGTGTCAGGTACCTGGCTCCCCGATTGTAGAGACTGTCGAGGTATTCAAGCTTGTCTTCAATCATATGGCCACCTTCCACCCCTTTCATGGCACCCAGTTTTTTCTTCCTGACTGCCATCCGGAGGTCTGCCGGTGAGTTTACCAGCATCATTTTACCAGGATTGCGAGCTACAATCGCATCCAGTGAATCAATTTCCCTTAAGGCGTGCGCAAAGGCGGTGCCTTTCCCAAATCGTTCATCGCAGAAAATGGAAAAGATCTGAATATCAATTCCGCCTCTTCGAAAACGCTCCAGGTCGCTATGCGTTTTTCCACTCAGGTCCTCTTCGATATTCAATCCTTTCAGGGTTGCACTGGAAAGCACATCGTTATGAGTATCTACTACTATACTTTTCTCATGCAGGTTTTTTTGCGCAGGAAGCCTAAGTGACCAGGTTAGCAAAACCAAGGTGGTAAACAAAAAACGGAAGAATGGGATAGAAGAAAGTAGCATATGGCGAATTATACCTTTAATATACCAAATCCGTGTCATGCTAAGGATGGGGATTGGATAAAACTCAACAGACCGGCTGATCTGCATCAGTAAATAAGTTCTTTTATCCGGTTATTTTCACTGTTCAAACATAGTATATGAAAAAGAACATGGGTGGTACTGACCGGCTTATCCGCGTACTGGTAGCAGTAGTATTGGGATATCTTTATTTCTCCGGCACTGTTACCGGCACTTTGGGATTGATTCTTGCAATTGTTGGAGGTGTTTTTATTCTGACCAGCCTGGTAGGGTTTTGCCCTCTCTATACCTTGCTTGGATTAAATACCTGTCCCACTAAGAAGGCCTGATGTTTAATCGGAGCTTTTGTCGCCTATGAACCAGTCTTCTTTGTTTCTGAAAAGCACATTGAAAGTGGTCAGGCTGCCATAGATCCGGGTGACATACTGCTGCAGGTTGATTTTCTCTTCGTCGGTCAGCACTTTATGTGCGTTGATCTGTTGCTCCATTACCCGTAAGCGGTCGCGCAACATTACGATTTTGTGGAAGAACACCTCGATGGGGACCTCCTTGGCCTTAAGGGATGTGTCTCCGGGCTGGAGGATCATCGTACCATTTTTCCAGCGATCTCCAAGAGGAACAACCTCACTAACGCCGTTCCATAAACGAAGAATTTTAAGGAGCGATTTTTCGATTTCGGAATGTGTTTCTATTTCTTCGGATACGTTTTCCGGAATGATTTCTTCCAGGTGGTCATCGGTTTTATCAATTTCTTTTATTCCATGGTGGATAAAGGAGATCAGGTAGGTTGCATACCGGAGCCCTACTATAACTCCGGGACCGAATTGTGTGTGTTGAAGTCGGGTTCCAATGCCCAGTACAAGTTGTTCCATATTCGTCTATTGTTTGTAGAATTCGTAGGATGTAAATTCAATGAAATCCGAGACTGTTACCGTAACGGATTTTACTTTGCCATCACTAATGCTAAAAGGCCATACTTTGTTGCCGAACAGGGGATCATTGAAGCTTGCAAAAAAACGGGTACCTCCCAAGGAACCGAGTGTCGCAAAACGTCCCGGGTGATGTTCAAATCGGGCAACCAGCTGACCCTTTTCCAGTTGGAGGGTCATTTTCCCATAAACCTCATGCTGGTAGGTTCCTGCAAATGCGGAAACTGGTAGCTGGGGTGTAAGCTTTAATGCGATAGAATCTCTTTTTTCCTTAAGGGTGGCGGCTGCTCTTTTTTCGTGTTGCTCCTGTTGTTGTAAAGCCATCGCATTGTAGTCACGGAACGGTAGTCCGAGGCAGGCATCCACCAATTCCCATTTCATGGCTTCAAAAAATCCATTTGCATCGGTATTAGTTAACACTACGATCCCGATTTTTTCTTCCGGAATCAAGGTGAAGCTGGTAACAAAACCATTTACGCCGCCGGTATGTTCCACCAGTTTTTTGCCTTCATAAGATTGTAAGAGCCAACCTAACCCATACAAATAAAAATGTGCCCGGTTGAAAGGATGCCCGCCACTGCCCAGGATGGAATGAGGTTCCATTGGTGTCTGTACCGCGGAAGCAGAAAGAATTCGTTTGCCATTGAGTTCACCCTTGTTTAGTAGTGTCTGGGCCCAGAGTCCCATATCATAGGCACTTGAAGCAATGGCACCCGCGGGCGCCATATTATCCAGGTTGCCATAGGCAACTTTTTTTAGTACTCCTTCTGTAACGGTATGGGCAGCTGCAATATTTGGCGCTTTCGCATATTGGTTGGAGTTAGCCAGGGAGTTTTTCATCCCAATGGGTTGAAAAAGCTGAGTGGTGATAAACTCTCCGAATGACTGGCCGCTTGCTTTCTGAATAATTTCTCCTGCGATGGCAAACCCTGCATTGGTATAACCCCAGCGGGAGCGAAAACCGTACATAGGTTTAACCAGCCCGAATTTTTCTTTGACCTCCTGGTAGCTGAGATCGGAATCAAAATACATGAAATCACCCTGGAAGGTTTCATAACCCATACGGTGACTAACCAGATCACGGATGGTAAGTTCTTTGGTAACCCAGGTATCGTAGACCTGGAAATCGGGAATCCATTTTTTTACTTTATCGTCGAGTGAAAGTTTGCCCTGCGATTCCAGCATGGCAAGGGCAGTGCCGGTAAAAGCCTTGGTATTACTTCCAATTCCAAAAAGCGTGTGTTCATCAACGGTAGCATTGCTATCCGCTGTTTTTATTCCATATCCTTTTACTACCAGCCATTCCCCGTTTTTCACAACTGCAATGGAAACACCGGGAATCTTCCAGGCCTGCATGGCTTTCTGAACGTAGGAATCCAGACTGTCTTTCAGAAAATTGCGGGAAGCAGCTTGTTGTGCGGTAGCCGGGTTGGCTGTGAGCAGGCAGGAGGCAAGAACCGCAAAAAATAATCGGCGCATGGAAGTTTATTTACAACCTAAAAATAGCCGTATTATTCCCACCAGTTGTCTTCTTTTCTACCTGAAATTTTTCCACCCATGGCACGAATCCGTTTGTATTGTTCTCCCGCTTTCTTCATGTACTCGAGCAATTCATACTCTGAGGCGGCCACCACTGCT
>JALOMU010000309.1 GCA_025455285.1 Flavihumibacter sp. | reverse complement strand
CCTTTGCTATGGTCTATGTATGCAGATATTGCAGATTATTCAGAGTGGAAAACCGGCAGGAGAGCAACAGGTCTGATCTTTTCATCTTCTTCTATGTCGCAAAAGATGGGCTGGACACTGGGTTCAGCTCTTACAGCCTGGTTGCTGGCTGCTTTTGGATTTCAGGCCAACCAGGTGCAGGAGGAATTGGCCCAAACCGGCATACGTTTAATGCTCAGCTGGCTGCCTGCAATCGGATCTGTAATCGCATTGATTATGATTTATTTTTATCCCCTTACAGATGTGGAAATGCAACGAATTGGAACTATTTTAAAAGAACAGCGTAGATCAGAAAATGCGAGTTGACAGCACTATTCAAGATTGGAAAAACAGTCTTCAAATTGAATTGAATCGAATTCTTCTTTTCTGGAAGCAGGTAGTTATTGATAAACATACCGGAGCCTGTTTTGGTCGTGTTTCCAATAGCAACCAGGTGTTTCCGGAAGCGGAGAGAGGACTTGTTCAGCAGGCCAGAGTACTGTGGGCATTTTCAGCCGCCTATGGATTGAATAAAGCAGAGGATGATAAACAGATTGCTGACAAGGCCTATGAATATCTGATACATACTTTTGAAGACAAACAGCATGGCGGATATTTCTGGATCGTGGATCACCAGGGATATCCGCTTGTTACCAAAAAACAGTTATACGGACTCGCATTTGCATTGTTTGGGCTCGCAGAATATGCTGCTGTCACGCAAATGAAGGAAGCAAAAGAGAAAGCCATCGCCCTTTTTCATATTATAGAGAACTACTTTTCCGACAATACATCCGGCGGTTATTTAGAAGCCTTATCCGATTGCTGGGAACCCATTTTGGATATGCGGTTGAGTGAGATAGATCTCAATGCGCCAAAATCTATGAATACACATCTCCATCTACTGGAGGCCTATTCCTGTTTGTTTAAAATCTGGCCCGATAAACAGTTAAAATCACAAATAGAACTGCTCCTGCAACTTTTTCTAAAAAAGATAATTGATTCAGCTAACGGTAATCTATACCTGTTTTTTGACATCAACTGGAAAGTTGTATCTGCTTCGGTTTCCCATGGTCATGATGTGGAAGCTGCCTGGTTATTGTGGGAAGCTGCCTTGCAGCTGGATGATCCGGAATTATTAAAGCAGATCCAAACTTCCTCTTTAGGTCTGCTGGAATCTGCTGTTAAAGGATTGGATAGTGATGGTGCACTTTGGGAGGGTATTGAAAAACATTGGTGGCCACAGGCGGAAGCAATGGTTGGTTTTTATACCGGGTGGCAATTCACCCAGGATCCAATATGGCTATCAAGGTCCCTGAACTCCTGGAAATTTATCCAGCAAGAACTGGTGGACAAGAAAAACGGCGAATGGTTCTGGGGAATTGATGCGGACGGCAGGGTTTTGCAAAAGGATAAAGCAGGATTCTGGAAATGTCCCTACCATAACAGCCGATCCTGCATTGAACTCATTCGCCGTATTGAAAATTAGCAACCTGGTTTAATTATGTTCGATAGCGTTTTGCCGTCAAACATAAACAAGCCATATCCCGTTGTTCCAAACCAGAGTTGGCCGGAACTGTCTTCATATATGAATTGGACAGGAGTTTGAACGGGCTGGTCGTTGGTACTCCTGGGCGAACGATACATTGGAAGTGTGCTAAAGGCATCGTTTTCAAACTTCGCCAGGCCTTTGCGCGTGCCCGCCCAAAGGGTCCCCTTTTTATCAAGATAAAGAGTAAGTATCTCATTATCAGGTAAGCCATTTGCGGTAGTATAGGATGTCCAGCCCTGCTTGTTTTTTCGGGAGATACCACCGTTGGTTGCCATCCATACATTCCCCTGGCTATCCTGAAGGATGGTACGAACCGCATTGCCCGCAAGTCCGTCGTTTTTGGTAAAATAAGTAAAATCAGTTCCATCAAATACGCAAACCCCGTCCTCTCCGGTTGCGATCCAGACTTTCCCGGTTTTGTCCTCCAAAACATACTGAATGGATTGACTGATCTGAAATTCTTCTGGCCCTGGTTTAAGTTCTTTCTTCATAAAATCAGGACCTGTCCATACACCGATGCTGCCTGGTGAAGCATCCGCGGGTTGAGGTAATTCCTGCTGGTCATTGATCAAAAACAACCAGATCAGAGAAATTAAAATCGAGTTCATGGGAAATTGTTTAGTGTGAAAAATTGATTCAGCCCCAATCTAGCAGGTGATTTTGTCAAATAGGGTAAACCAACTGTAAATTGATTGTAAACGACCTGTAAAAACCACACGTTGAAATTTTACAGGATGCTGTAAAACATATATTTGACATATGAAATGGAAGCTGTATTGGGGGATTGTATTGCTGTTGCCGGTATTGGTACTTGCAGCATTTATGCACCATGGCCCTTCAGAAGCAGAATATAAGAAGGCCCGTGAGGAACTGATTTTACGGAAGGTTTCGCACAAATTGCTGCAAGCCGCTGGGGATAGCAGTTCCCGTGTACCCGAAATCAAGAAAATTTCCGAAACTGAATACCTGCTTCCCCTGGAAACAGCCATTTCTTTTCATCCCGATTCACTGGTGAATATCATCAATCAGGTAATTCAGCAACATGGGTTATCCAACCGATATATGGTAAATGTACTGGAGCAACCTGCTAATAAAATTGTATTTGGTTATGCAATGATTGGTTCCGAGCAAGAAAATATAATACCCTGTTTAGGGCGGGAACAACCTATAGGAAAATATGCTGTGCTGATTCGATGGGAACCAGGAAACAATTCAGGAACGGCTTTCCGGATAGCCGGGATAGTTCTTGCCTCTGGAATAGGTGCCGGACTGTATTTAAAAAGAGTACGGCGGATGCCCAAGAAAGAAGAAGGTCAAGTTTTACAGGAGGAAATCCTGCCTGGAAGCCTGTCAATTGGTCACTATCAGTTCCACGCTGAAGCCCAGGAGCTTCACTATGGAGAAACCATCCTTTCTCTGACAGGGAAAGAAACAAAATTGCTTCAGATTTTCGCAGCCTCCCTCAATGAGCTTGTAGATCGCAAAAGGCTCCAAAAAGAGGTTTGGGAAGATGAAGGCGTTATAGTTGGCCGGAGTCTTGATATGTATATCTCAAAACTTCGAAAGAAATTAGAATTGGACCCTGCAGTCCAGCTAATAAATGTACATGGCAAGGGCTACAAATTGGAAGTACGGGCTTAAACCAATTCCGGCTGTTCCACTTTTTTCAACCGTATGTAAAAACGGGTGCCTTTATTTTGTTCTGTTTCAAACCATAACTGTCCCTGGTGTTTGTCAATGATGCGTTTTACAATTGCTAAACCGAGACCTGTTCCTTCATAGTTACTTGCACCTGGCAATCGGTAAAAGAGATTGAAAAGGTTTCCGGTGTGCCTGGAATCCATTCCGATACCGTTGTCTACTACCGTATAAAGGATAGCATCCTGTTCCGCGGATCCTGTCACCTGAACTAGTGGCTTTTCTGTTTTGGATGAATACTTCAATGCATTGCCCAGCAGGTTACTGAACACCTGGCTTATCATGGTGCTGTCGCCATAAATTTCAGGTGTTTCTCCAATCTGAAACTCAGGAT
>JALOMU010000308.1 GCA_025455285.1 Flavihumibacter sp. | reverse complement strand
CAGCCGGATGAACTCTATGCAGCTATGTGGTACCGGACCCGCTCTGCCTGGAATTTTGAAGAAAGTGGTAAAACCAGTGGCATTTATAAGTCTACAGATGGTGGTTCGAACTGGCAGCTCATCAGTGGTGATGGATCAGGTTTTGTGACAGGTGCGGGAACCGGAAGAATTGGGTTGGCAGTTTATCCGAAACAGCCCAGTATTGTGTATGCAGTAGTTGATAACCAGGATGTCCGTGAAGTAGTGGCTAAAAAAGAAAACGATTCTACCTATCAGCTGGCAGCCTTGAAGAACCTTGATAAAGCAGGCTTTCAGCAACTGGATAGCAGCCGGCTTAAAAAGTTCCTCAGCACCAACCGCGTGCCAGCAGAATATACCGTTGAACGTTTGAAGCGAATGGTAGCTATGGACTCCATTGCGCCAACAGCACTTTATGATGGCTTCCAGAATAAATCGGTGAAGGGATGTGAAGTGTATCGTTCGGAAGATGGAGGCAAGAGCTGGACAAAAACCAACCTGAAGCCCATTGACAATTACAGCAGTTATGGTTATTATTTTGGGAAGATCTATGTATCGCCTTCCAATCCGGAGCGCGTTTTTATTCTTGGCATTGATCTGATGGTATCGGAAGACGGCGGCAAATCATTTGTATCAATTGATAAGCCAAACGTGCATTCGGATCATCATGCCTTATGGATCAATCCGCGTAAAGATGATCACATCATCAATGGAAATGACGGAGGCTGTAATATCAGTTATGATCGCGGTGCGGAATGGTTCAAGGTGCAGGCGCCATCTGTGGGTCAGTATTATGCCATCGCAGTAGATAAAGCAAAGCCCTATAATATTTACGGAGGTTTGCAGGACAATGGAAGCTGGTATGGTCCATCCAATCACAAGGAAAACACTTACTGGACGGAAAGGGGTGAGTATGCGTACAAGCGCATTGGAGGAGGAGATGGAATGCAGGCCCAGGTAGATACCCGAACCAACCAGGTCGTATATACAGGTTCTCAATTTGGATTTTATACCCGGATCAACCTCGCTACCCGCGAGCGTAAAATGATTCGTCCGCTTCATAAAATGGGAGAATATCCCCTTCGTTTTAATTGGCAGACCCCCATCTTACTAAGTTCACACAACCAGGATATCCTGTATTATGGATCCAGTAAGTTTCATCGTTCGCTGAATCGTGGAGAGGAACTGCAAACCCTAAGTGCAGATCTTACCAATGGGGCCAAAACAGGCGATGTGCCATTTGGAACAATCACCACTATTTCAGAATCACCGCTGCGTTTCGGATTGCTCTATATCGGTACGGATGATGGCAATGTGCAGGTAAGTAAGGATGGTGGTAATACCTGGACGAAAGTTGGTCTGCCTGCAAAGAAACAACCAGGACTACCGCAGGGATTGTATGTATCAAGAGTAGTAGCCAGCAAGTGGAAAGAAGGTCGGGTGTATGTAACACTGAATGGTTATCGAAATGATCATTTTACTGCGTATATCTATGTCAGTGAGGATTATGGTCTGAACTGGAAACAGTTGGGCATGAACCTGCCGGCTGAGCCAGTAAACGTACTCAGAGAAGATCCTAAATCAGAAGGCATCTTATATGCAGGAACAGATGGAGGATTGTATGCAAGCCTGGATAATGGCACCAGCTTTCATGCCTTCACCAAAGATATTCCGGCAGCCATTCCGGTTCATGACCTTGCCATTCAGGAAGATGCGAATGAACTGGTTGTAGGAACCCATGGCAGAAGCATTTATATCTGCTCACTCAGCGGCATTCAAAAACTGGTATCTGCGGATGCAAAAAAATAATCAGGGTAAGAAGTACTGAAGGGCTAACTCATAGCCTTTCAGTCCCAACCCTGCAATTGTTCCTTTTGCTTTGGCACTGATATGTGAAAGTTTTCTGAAGTCCTCACGGGCATGCACATTGCTGATATGCACTTCAATCACCGGGCTGGTTATAGCCGCGATGGTATCACCGAGGGCAACAGAAGTATGGGTATAACCGCCGGGGTTCAGGATGATGCCATCGGCAGAGAAACCAATTTTCTGTAATTCATTAATCAGCTCTCCTTCTACATTGGATTGGAAATAACTGAAGCTGATAGCGGGGTATTTTGCCTGCAGGCTTTGGAAAAAACTTTCAAAGTTCTGCGAGCCGTAGATACCGGGTTCGCGTTTACCCAGCAGGTTGAGATTGGGTCCGTTTAGGATGGCAATATTCATAATTCAGTTCGCTAACAATAAGGAATATACGAAAAGACTGATTCGCTTTCCATTTTTGATTTCGCAATCACGCAACAGTCCCTCTTGTTCAAAGCCTGCTCTTTCAAGGAGCCGGCAACTGGCCAGGTTTTCTGATTCAACAGTAGCTTCCAGCCGGTGTAGTTTAAATAAGGTTTGTAATTGCTGCAGGAAAAAAGGAAGCACTGATTTCAATATTCCTTTGCCCTGGTATTCCGGCAGCAGCCAGAAGCCGATTTCCATCTTTTCATGCTGGGCTTGATAGTCGTAACCGGCTAGTACGCCAATAGGTTCTTGGTTCAACTCATCAACAATCTTCCATGCAGCACCACGCTCCTCTTTAACCAGGTTTTCATAGAAATCCATTTGTTCTGCAGTAGCCTCCAAAGAATCGTATGAAACCCCATAGAATTGAATCACGGCAGGATCACTCAGTCCTTTGAACACAAAAGGCTGATCTGCTTTGACAATAGGTTCCAGTAAAAAGTCGCCTGCTTTACAAGCACTGAGTTGCAGCATGCATTAAAACTACGAATTAATTTTTCGAAGCCTTAATCATATCAATGAACTCATCAAACAGGTAACGGCTGTCATGAGGTCCCGGGGTGCTTTCGGGGTGGTATTGAACCGAGAAAGCAGGTTTGCCTTTGACGCGGATACCTTCTATGGAATGGTCATTCAGGTTCACGTGCGTGATCTCAATATGATCGGCTTTTTTCACTGCTTCCGGATCCACACCAAAGCCATGGTTCTGGGTAGTGATTTCACATTTACCTGTAATCAAATTTTTAACCGGGTGATTTAAACCGCGGTGACCATGGTGCATTTTAAACGTCGGGATACCGTTGGCAAGGGCCAGGAGCTGGTGCCCGAGGCAGATACCGAACATGGGTTTATTCGTTTCCAGGATTGACTTTACAGTAGTAACAGCATAGTCCATGGGTGCAGGGTCACCGGGTCCATTGCTGATGAAGTAACCATCAGGACCAAACTGCTGCAGTTCTTCGAAGGAAGTTTTAGCAGGATATACGCGAACAAAAGCACCGCGATCCACCATGCACTGAAGGATATGTTTTTTAACACCGTAATCAAGGACAGCAATACGCAGGTTACTGTTGGGATCACCCATTTCGTAAGGTTCTGTAGTGCTAACCACACTTGCCAGTTCGAGGCCATCCATGGAAGGTACCTGGCTCAGTTGTTTCTTTAATTCTTCCACATCAAAGATCTCGGAAGAGATGATGCAGTTCATGGCACCTTCGGTACGTACTTTGGCAGTAAGCGCCCGGGTATCCACTCCTTCAATAGCAACAATATTATTCTCTTTAAGGTATTCATCCAGGGAGCCTTTAGCAAGGCGGCGACTGAAATGTTCTTCGAGGTTACGGCTTACAATACCACGCACTTTCACAGAATCGGATTCTACATCTTCGTCCTTAACCCCATAGTTGCCAATATGAACCGAGTTCATAATAATCACCTGGCCATAATAACTGGGGTCTGTAAACACTTCCTGATAACCTGTCATACCCGTATTAAAACAAAGCTCACCGGTAGTGGTACCGATTTTACCAAATGCCTTACCATGGTGAACCGAGCCATCCTGCAGAACGAGGATAGCTTTTTGTTGAGGAGTTTGTTGCATGTGTATTGGGAAAAAAGTTTTGCAAATATCCGTAAAAAAAAGGCAGAATGGAAAACCATTCTGCCCATTATTGAGAATCAATCATTCATCCTTATTCAGCCGCTTTTTCAGGGGTTGATTCAGCGGGTGTTTCAGTGGCTGCAGC
>JALOMU010000307.1 GCA_025455285.1 Flavihumibacter sp. | reverse complement strand
AAGAATGACCGCCTATGTAGATACCACTACCCTTCAGCCGGATGGTCGCCGCATTAACCAGCAGGTTAACCTGGGCAATGCGATGGCTGTACTAAAAGGTACCGACCCGAATGATAAACGGATCTTTTTAATCAGCGGGCACCTCGACAGCCGGGTAACGGATGTTATGAATGCGAAAGCGGATGCGCCTGGTGCAAATGATGATGCCAGTGGTGTAGCAGCAGTAATTGAATCAGCCAGAATATTAAGCCAGACGGCGTATCCTGCCACCATCATATTTGTTGCAGTAAGCGGGGAAGAACAGGGTTTATTGGGTGCAGGTTTTCTAGCGGAAAAAGCCAAAAAAGAAAACTGGCAAATTGAAGCTGTGTTAAACAATGATATCATGGGCAGCAACAACAGCAATGAAACAAATATCATTGATAATACCCGGCTGCGTGTGTTCAGTGAAGGCCTTCCAGCTTACGAGCTGGATAAAAAAGCAGCATCGATTCGGGGTATGGGATTGGAGAATGATGGCCCTTCCCGTCAGTTGGCACGTTATGTAAAAGAAATAGGAGAACGGTATGTGGATCATCTTGAAATCAAACTAATCTATCGCAACGACCGTTTCCTGAGAGGCGGTGATCATACTCCCTTTGTGCAAAGAGGATTTGCCGCCGTCCGGATTACAGAAATGAACGAAAATTTTCTTTACCAGCACCAGGATTTAAGGATAGAAAAAGGTGTGCAGTATGGAGATCTCAGTGAATTCATGGACTTTGAATACCTGAGAAAAAATACAGCTGTTAACCTTGCCTGCCTGGCGAATCTCGCGGGTGCTCCTGGCGTTCCGGCAGATGTGAAGATTGATGTTAAAAATCTTACCAACTCCAGCTATCTGTATTGGAAAGCTCCGGCATCAGGAAAGGCCAAAGGATATTATATATTAATGAGAGAAACCAGTGAGGCCCACTGGCAGAAAAAAATATTTACAACAGAAACATCGATCCGTCTGCCTTATTCCAAGGATAATTATTTTTTCGCGGTTCAATCGGTAAGTGAAAACGGGCAGGAAAGTTTACCGGTAGTTCCGGAAGTTGGGAGATAAAACAGCAACATGAAGATTCAATGGCAACTCAAATCATTTGAGGAGTTAACCCCGCATCAGTTGTATCAGCTATTAAGACTTCGAAGTGAAGTTTTTGTAGTAGAACAGCAGTGCATCTTTCTCGATATGGATAATAAAGACCAGCAATGTTATCATCTATTGGGATGGAAAGGTGAATTACTGGCAGCCTCTACCCGATTGGTGCCACCGGGAATTTCCTATACCGAAATGTCCATCGGCAGGGTAGTAAGTTCACCTCAGGTTCGCGGAACAGGGATTGGAAGAGAGTTGATGGAAGTATCCATAAAAGCCTGTTATGAATTATGGGATAAGGCAGTCATACGTATTGGAGCACAATGTTATCTGGAAAAATTCTATCACTCATTAGGCTTTGAACCGGAAGGAGAAATCTACCTGGAAGATGGGATTCCTCACATAGAAATGGTAAAAATGCCATCGTAATATCGGAGCGTAGTTTTACGAAGGTTAAAAAAAAGATTACGAACCTTATACGAGAGCCGACCAAAGCTCGTTAATAGTAGTAATCCAAGTAACCGTTCGAAAACAAAATCTGATATTCATGAAACAGCATTTACCCCTATTCCTGCGTAAATGTGCCTTATCTCTTGTTGCTCTTGTAACTACGCAGGCAAGTTTTGCACAACTCGGAATCTTCAACGAGTTCGAGGCGGGCATAACCATTGGACCCTCTAACTTCCTGGGCGACCTGGGAGGAAATCGCGGAAAAGGAACCACTTTTCTGAAAGACAATAACTTTTCACAAACCCGATTTTTTGTTGGTGCACATATAACTGCTTACCAGTCTCCATTACTTGGACTGAGACTGGCTGCCAATTATGGTACCATAGCAGGAGATGATGCCGCTATTAAAGGGCAGGGTGGATGGGAAGAAGCGCGTCGTTTTCGCAATTCCGATTTTCGTTCCAGGGTATTGGAAGGAATGTTGGTAGCGGAAGTGTATCCATCCGTATTATTTGAATGGGATCCGGAAGACCTGTATCGGAAATTTCGCCCCTATGGTGTAATCGGTGTGGGTGTTTTTAATTATAACCCCCAGGGCACTGACCCCCTTACCGGTGAATATGTAAACCTGAAACCACTGAGCACAGAGGGACAGGGATTTGCCGAGCATCCTGATCGTAAGCCTTACAAATTAACCCAGCTTAATATCCCAATGGGATTAGGCGTAAAGTATTTCCTGAGTGATAAAACAAGTCTCTCTCTGGAAGTACTACACCGTAAAACATTTACCGACTATATTGACGACGTAAGTACCAATTACATTGATCCGGATTTGTTTGACCAGTATTTTGGAGTAGGTACTCAAAAGGCACAGCTTGCCCGGAGAATGGCCAATAAAACGGACCAGACAAGTGGGGCGTCGGCAGGTTATGGCCCAGGTGATAAAAGAGGCACACCGACACAGAATGACGCCTATTATTCATTCAATTTCAAACTCAGTTTCAAACTGGCAAGAGCTACCAATTCAGATCGACAAATGAGGTGCCCGACATTGCTGCGTTATTAATCAACGATGTAATCAATAATCCGTTCCCATGAAATGCAGGATCCTGAAACGGCAACTGTGGATGATCATGGCGAGTTGTATGGGAAGTATAGTTGCAATGGCTGGAAACAGCCACCAACCCACAGAAAGAGACAGTATTATTATTCAAAAACTAAACAACAACCACCGGCATTCAGTCAACATCTACACCAACACTTCACAAAAGGTTTTATTCTTTAGTGCACAGGGCGATGACCACAGCACGTATAAGTTGCTCCTCTTCAAACAAAAAGGAGTACTGGTAAAGCAGAGTAAAATCAAGAACCGCGAAACAACGGTAGTAAGCAAACCGGAAAAAGGTCGCTACTATTATGAAGTATTCAGTGATGATGTACTGATTGAAAGCGGAACCATTGTAGTACAATAAAATGAATCCATAAGCTTACCGATAAGAAGGCAGGGAAATTGATAAAATCCAATAATCCGGTTTTAGAACCTGATCCGTTCCCTATTGTTTGTACCCTTTATATGCAACGATTTTATTAAGACTACCTGCCTCCCCTTATCGGATCTTTTTTGTTTACCAATATCCTCAACCGCCGGCGAAGAGTACTTGTCGGCGGTTTGTATGGAGGTGAGACGTCAAACGTCAGACGTCAGATGTGAGACGTGAGACGTGAGAAATGTATATCCCTTCTCACATCTCACATCTGACGTTTCACTTCTTCTTCATCTCCTCCTTCAAAAACCTTGCAGTATGGCTTTCTTTCACTTTAACGAGCTCTTCGGGGGTGCCTTACCACGATCAACTAATTTATTGAGAACATCCAGCAGGTGCTGAATATCCTGGAAATGCAGGCCGGTAGTGGGTTCATCCAGTATGTAAAAGGTTTTGCCCGTATCTTTCTTTGATAATTCAGTTGCAAGCTTGACACGTTGCGCCTCTCCCCCACTAAGTGTAACTGCACTTTGTCCGAGTGTGATATAACCGAGTCCCACTTCCTGCAACACTTTTATCTTCCGGTACAGATAAGGTACTGCCTGAAAAAACTCAACTGCTTCGTCAACTGTCATATCCAACACATCACTGATGGATTTACCCTTGTATCGGATCTCCAGTGTTTCCCGATTGTATCGTTTGCCATTGCATTTTTCACAATGCACATACACATCAGGAAGAAAGTTCATTTCAATTACCCGCATACCTCCACCT
>JALOMU010000306.1 GCA_025455285.1 Flavihumibacter sp. | reverse complement strand
GAAAACATCGCACGCGGACAATCCAATGAAGCAGCTGTAATGAATAGCTGGCTCAACAGTGAGGGCCATTGTAAAAACATTATGAATGCAAGGTTCAAATATGTGGGTGTGGGTATGCAGAATAAATACTGGACACAGGTATTTGGCACCTTACGGTAGTTAGTTGTTGCTTTTGCCTAATTCTTCCTGTATTACAGGAAATAGCGCTTTTGCCCAATGGGTATACCCCCCTTCCACCAGGTGAATTCCATCCCTGGAATAATATCGGGTATCCAGTTCACCGGAACCATTCAGAAAATTTTGGTGTAGCGGCAGATACCGGATCCCCTCCATGTGTTGGTTTTCCAGCAGGAGATGAATGCTTTCATATTGCTGTCGCCTGAACTCATTTTTTCCCATTCCCGCCGGTAAAGGCCCGATCAGGATCAAACGGGTATTGGGTAAGTTGATCTGAATCCAGTTGTAACAGGCTTTAATGCCAGCAGCAATTTCTTCCGGACTGTCATCGGGCATATTATTTACTCCAATAGTCAATACAATCAACTTTGGATTGGCTTGAATAAATCCACTGTTCTGCAAACGCCATAAGATATGCTGGGTACGGTCTCCGCTGATTCCTGCAGACATCCAACGATAACCGGTAAACAGAGAATCAAATGCTGGTTTGCCTGGCTTGTGAGTCACATTCGGACGATTGCCACCAATTCCCTGGGTGATGGAATTACCAAGAAATACAATATCTGCGCCTGCACCAGCTCTCAGCATAGAATCAATATCCTCGTGTTGTTTCCACCAATCGGTTCCTTCCTTCCATCCCGCTCCTGAACGGAATTCGCTCCCAGGAGTAGCATGGATTGCAAAATTTATTTTATTTTCTGCAGCCCGAAGAATAAAATTTAATATGGGAGTTGGATTCGGTAAGCTATGTGGATGATGCCTGATACCTGGTTTTCGTAACACGGAAATATGCCCACCCGCAGCCCGAATCCTTGTCTCAAAAGGTGTTGTATTTTCGTCTACTGGTACAATTTCATCTTCTTCGCCAACTACATGAATCAATGGAATTCGCAAGGAGGCAACTTGTTCAGCCCGATCCAGTGGTGATTGCTTGAAATTTCGGGCATTGGTTTCCGTTAGATTGTACGCTTTCTTGAAAAGCTCCCAATCCGATTTACTCCCAGGTCCTTTGCCCAATCCTCCGGGCCAGCTTTTAAGATCGAGGACTGGCGCATCCGCATAAATACAGGCCACTTTTTCCGGGTTTTGCAACGCCCAATTGTAGGCATAAATGCCACCTCTGCTCATCGCTTCGAGTACTGCCTTTGGAGCCATTCCCATTTTTTGCAGGGTGCCATAAAAATCATTCCAGATGCTGATCGCTTTGGCATTTCCAAATAATTCAGCCACATCACAGTAAACGATATGAAATCCTCTTTCCAGCAGTGCCCGGTCGAGTTGGGGTTCATGCCCCCAGAACCGTGCTCTCCAGATCCAGGGTCGACCGATAGCGGTTTTCTTAGGTACCACTACATGAATGCTTCTGCCTTTAAACTCCCCGTTCAATTGGCTGTAGCCATAAAAGTTCGATGGTTGTGTAGTAACATAGGAAAATTTTTTCCAATCCGGCGTTTCCCCTTCTTTGAATCTAACTATCTCATACAATCGTTTGGCCAGTACTGTTGCCCCCAATGAATTCGGATGAATTTTATCCGGTAATAGACCGGGCTGATCAATGAACAACTGGTAACAATCAACTAATTCCACACCTGTTTCAAATGCGACCTGTTGAATTATTGGATGTATTTGCTGGACTATCACCGGATCATAGATACCCATACTATCCGGAGAAAAGGAAGGCAAAGGAAGTAACAACACTACCCGGGGACGGGATGCTAAATCCTGGTATTGCTTAATGAGTGCTTGCAGGTCTTGATTAAATTCTTGTAAAAGAGGCCGGTTGACCGCTTTACTATCATTTGTTCCCAATTTGATAAAAACAATATCCGGTTGAAATTCCAGTGATTGCTGAAATTGAGTACTTGCCCAATAAGGCTTGTTGCCATTTTTTAACAAGGTAGTTCCGCCCAGGCCAAAATTGCGGACAATAAAGGCTGAACCAAGCATGGATTGGAGCTGGGCAGGATAACTATTTTTCTCCCGGTTCACGACTCCGGAACCGTAGGTGATACTATTACCAACGCAGGCAATCCGAATGGGAATAGCGTATCCTGTTAGTACAAACAGATATCCGGCCAGAAAGCAGCTCAGGTATTTAAGTGATGACATATTTGCCTATTATTTTAAAGGTTTAGAAGTGGCAAGTGCAATCACTCTCCCCTCCTTACCAACAGCATTGTAAAAATGATACACCGTTCCTTTCCAGTTAATCACCATGGGCTTGTGAGCATAGGTTTCATCATAGGGTTCCGAAGACTCCACCAGGTTGCCACCCTGCCATTCGGTCCAATTCTCCAGGTCATAGGAACAGGCAAAACGTTCAAAAGCGCCAGGTCTGTCGAGCCAGAATGCACCAAAGTAAAATAGTACATAAAGGTCTCCCATCTTAATCAGTTGTGCATCCCCGCAAATACTGCCCTGTATTTTTCTTGTAATGATAGGATCCTTTCCCAACCGGGTCCAGGATTTCAGATCTTTCGAACCGGCCATAGCTATACTCTCATAGTTTGCGGTATCGCCTGCAGCATTGTAAAACATCAGAAAGGGATAACCACGGAGCTGTTCAGGATCTTCTATAATGGTGGATTTAAAAATCGTACCGTTATCATACCAACGGGCATCCTTATCCGAAGCTGCTAATACAGGCTCTTCCAGCCTTGTCCATTCGATTGGCTCAGTTGGATTTTTCGCATAGGCAATACCGGTACCCAACCGGCCAGCTTCATAACCTTTCTCTGATCCTCCGAGATAAGACATCCAATAGTTTCCGTTAAAGGACTTAGGAGAATAGGTTCCGGCCCAATTAATATCCTGCAAACCCAGGTAACCCGCCTTCTGCTGGGCATCCCAACCCGAATCAGTAAACGAAAGCAATCGCCCCCTTGTAGTCCATTCAAGGAGATTCGGGCTTTCTGCCAGCCAGGTTTCATACCCTCTCCCGTCAAATACGATATAAGTCATAAACCACTTGCCTTCCCATTGAAAGATAGTCGGGCTATCGATCATCTTTGTAGTATCCGGATGCCTGAATACCACTCCGTATTTATAAGGTGTCTTTATCAGATCATAAACGGAATCCATAGTGGTGGCTCCCACCCTCATAGGTTCAGGGGAATGGCAGGAGAACAGCGAAAACAATAAGAGAACTAGTAACAATCGCATACATCTATTTCTAAATTGTATTAAATTAGGTAAATTTCATTGGCTCTGGTTCGTGCATTCCTCCCATCTCTAATTCTTTTTTAACATGAAGATGGGGGTTCCAATCTTAAAATTTCGCCAGATAGGAAACAGGCCGATCGATTAGCAACAGGAATCCGATCGGTTTATGGAATGAGCTTTCAAAAGGATGGCTCGCTTTATTTCGCCGATAATGAAGGAGGCGGTAATCCAACAGAAGAATTAAACCGGCTGGTACCTGGGAAATTCTATGGGCATAATGCTAA
>JALOMU010000305.1 GCA_025455285.1 Flavihumibacter sp. | reverse complement strand
GCAGTCGTTGGTGTTGAAGGCAGACAGGTCCTTGTCTTTATGCCAGAGCATGATGACTTCCTGCCCCAGGTCATTTTGCAGGGCTTCCTGCATATCGCGGTCACAGTTGGATCCGGGGAAAACGACTACACCAAACTTCATGTACGAGAATTTAAGGCGCAAAAGTAATGAAATTGATGGCCATCACAAAGGCAAAGAGGATCCAATGCAAAATCAGGGGGAACAATTTTTTATCGGGATAAAAATAGGCTGCCGCATGAAAACAGGCGATGGGAATGACACTCAGCATCCAGTGCTGGTAATTATCTCCGGGGTTGACAAGTATGACGATGAGTCCGACCAGCAGGATCAGCAGCAGTAAACTCCAGTTCTTCCGTACCTGGATCAGCATTTTATTCAGGTTGTCCTGCACGAAAAAGGCACCAACCAAAAAAGGAATCACGAGTAGTAAAATGCCTCCTGTAGTCCAGAGTGATTCCGGCAATTTGGGCAGGTGGAACTGGATGGAGGGGATCAGTTCTTCCGGGTGCCAGTTATCGGTCAGGTACATCACCACCAGCAGAAAATAAAAGGGTGCCATGTACCCGATCAGGGCAACTACGAATTCACCAATCCGGAGGGGGCGGGTAATAAAAATGCCCAGGATTACCATTAGTACGAAACCGATGGAGGGGGTATACAATAAAGGCAGGATTCCCGCCAGCAGGGAGGTATTAAAAATGGCGCCCAGGGCCCGTTGGTTATTGTACCAGCGCACCATGCCATACCAGATCCAGATAAGGGCAAAGTTTACCAGCAGGGTGCTGGAGAACTGGTTCCATTCCGGCAGCAGGCTGCTAACCAGCAGGAATGCCATCCCGAAAAGATAGTTGGGCTTGGGCAGGAGTTTGATGGTATTGGCGATACGGTTCAGGAGACTGGCCTGCAGGTAGAGCAATAAAAACGCAAGCAGGGGATAAAAAAACCCTTGCTCACCAAAGAAGGGAGCAAGGGTTTTGAGTAATAGCTTATAGAGATAGTTATCATCCTCCTGCTTCAGGGGAGCAGTAGAATGCAGAAATAGCGGGAATTTTAGTACAAAGGCATAAATCAGCAAAATGAGCGCATTGCCTGGATTTTTTTGCCTGAAAACTCCTATCACGTTGGCTGGGTTTTAAAAATCGACCCTGGCGAAGCACAGGTAATTCCTGTACAGACAGGGTATGACGATCTGCCTGCCACTCACCTGCTTGGCGAATCTAGGCATGAAATCATATCCCTTATCCAGGTTTTTCAAAGTTGGATAGCGGGTAATCTTACCCGTTGGATCCAGGCTTTGGTCGGTCAATACAAAAGTTCTTCTTTCGAAAGTATTAAAAAGAAAGTGAACTTCCCCGCCTGTATTCATGATTCCATAAGAAATCAGGTTATCGCTCTCGTCGTCGAACTGATTTTTGGTAATCACATTGTTCCATTCCTTGGTGCCATCCTGGCTGAAGGAAATCACCAAAACGTTTTCAGCAAAATAGCGGTTCATGGGGTTGTTGTTCCAGCCATAGCGGTTCCAGGGCATACCGAAGGGAGAATATACCGGCGACCAATACCCGTAATTCATGGGACCGAACCAGGGGTTGCCCCAGCCCATATAATCCCACCTGTTGAACCCATTGTTACGGGAAGTGGTATAAAGTGACTCACTTACGATGGCAAAACCACCATCTTTCCGGGTAAAGATATTTTTGATGAAGAAATCATTGAAGGCGGATTTTTTATTGGCATCGGTTCCTTTGGCCATGACCCGGAGGTCGTCAGTAAACACGATAGCCGTATCCATTACTTTGGAATTGTTGCCTTTATCCCAGTTCACCAGGTAGAGTCCTTCTATATTTCCCCTTTTCTGCCGGGAGAAAAAGGAAGCCAGAATCACCCGGTTGTTACTGTTATCGATTTTCATCAGCAGGTTATCGAGGATCTGTTTACCGATTTCGACATTCCGGATACTGAAGCCCAGGGAATCCGGGTGTTTGATTAACATATTGACCCCGGATATGAAATCTGAGTTGCCGGCTCTTGAAAAGCGGGCTACTACCAGTTCTCCGGAATTGCTGAGGTGAAAATCAGAGAAATAATCTCCCTTTTCATCCATATCTACCTGACTGAAATTGCGGGTGATCAGGGCCAGATTTTCATCATATAGGAAAGAAGTGATGAAGAATTTACGGGGATTGCTGCTATTAACCTTAAACAACATGATCTTTTGTTTGTCATCACTGTTGATAACAGTATAGATCTTATTGCTGGAGGTATAACCGATTTCGGTGGTATCCAGGGTTACAGGATTGCCCAGGGGCTTACCATTGGCACCGATAGCGATATAATCACAATACACTACCCGTTTGCGCTGGTACTGATAAAAGAACAGGATCTTTTCCGGATAGGTAATATAATCCACATTGATTACGCGGTCGGGCATAAAGTCCATGAGTACCCGATCCTGCGACTTCATTTCATCATCATAGATGGAAATCGCATGTTCTGTCCGGTTATTTTTATAGATCAGCAGGCTGCCATTAATTTTTCCCAGGATCTCAAAAGAGGTACGGCGCGAGTCTTCCTTTTCAGGCTCCGTATATACTATCCGGGGAGCCTGGGCGTTTACATTAATAAGGGCCAGTAAAAAAATGCCAAACAATACGAGTTTGATTTTCATTTCGTACGCTTTAGTTAAAGGTAATATCCATTGCAGATATTTATAGGACAATTTTACGCACCAGTCGGTTGTTTATGTTCACAACATATGCATAAGGTATGATTATTTTAACTATACCTTTGCAAGACGACCATCGATATAGCTGGTTCATTCTGAATACCAGTCGGCAGTTGAATGCCGGCACAATAGTCTAACTGTGGGAAAAAACTTAGACAAAGTCTCCTTAGGAGGCCTGTTAATTGCGTTAGGAATTATTTACGGTGACATTGGAACTTCTCCTCTCTATGTATTTAACGCGATCATATCCGGCAGGACGGTCACGGAGGATTTGATTGTAGGATCGTTGTCCTGTATTATCTGGACCCTCACCCTGGTAACCACTGTTAAATATGTGTGGCTGGTATTGCGGGCAGATAACCGTGGGGAAGGTGGAACCTTTGCCCTGTATGCATTGGTACGGCGACGAAAAAAATGGCTGGTTTTACCAGCAATGATTGGGGGCGCCTCCCTGATGGCGGATGGAATCATCACCCCTCCAATGACCATCACTTCTTCCATTGAAGGATTAAGAGAGTTGCCGGTATTCCATGAATTGCAGACTTCAACCATCGTTTACATTGTACTGGCCATTATTTCGCTGTTCTTTTTTATGCAGCAGTTTGGTACTGCTTCCATTGGCAAGATGTTCGGCCCCATTATGATGGTCTGGTTTACCATGCTGGGTATTTTGGGTGTACTGCATATTACAGATGACCTGTCCATTTTAAAAGCGATCAATCCTTATTATGCGGTTAACTTTTTGGTTTTCCTTTGTACAACGGGAGCAGAAGCGCTTTACAGTGACCTGGGGCATTGCGGACGGGATAATATACGTTTCTCCTGGATTTATGTAAAAACCTGCCTGTTGCTGAATTATTTCGGACAGGGCGCGTTTTTGCTGGCCAATCGTACCGGCATTGAAGTTACCCCGGCGGCGAAAGCAGAGCTGGGCATCAATGCATTTTACGATTTGATGCCGCAATGGTTTATCATACCGGGAGTAATTATCGCCACCACTGCAGCTATTATTGCCAGCCAGGCAATGATCTCCGGAGCTTATACCCTGATCAGTGAAGCGATGCGACTCAATCTCTGGCCCAGGCTGAAGATTCGATATCCTTCCGAGGAAAAAGGCCAGTTGTTCATACCGGGTATCAACACGATGATGTTTATAGGATGCGTGGGCATTGTACTCTATTTTAAGGAATCTTCCCGAATGGAAGCAGCCTATGGTTTGGCGATTATTGTTACCCTGATTACTACCACGATACTGTTTTCGAATTATATGGTAGCACGCAGGAT
>JALOMU010000304.1 GCA_025455285.1 Flavihumibacter sp. | reverse complement strand
AGTGAATTATTAATGGCTTTTGTGCAAAGTGCACAGGTAAGCCCACTCGCCTGTAAACTGGCTTTTGAGAATTGTGCATTGGCATTCATCCCAAAGAGCGCCAGTAAACAAGCTATCAATACTTGTTTCATCTTGGTGCTTGTTTAAATATGAATGCTTAATTTTTACAACAGTCGCCGCCTTTGCTGCACTTCCCATCTTTGCAACAATTGCCTTCTTTGCAGCAATCGCTTCCTTTTTTACAAACACCATCTTTACAGCAGTCTTTGCAATGAGCTGCTTTTGCGTGATCTTTACTGCACTTACCGTCTTTACAGCAATCGGCAGTTGCATCAGCAGCGCTGGCAGAAGCAGTTGCGTCTTTCCGGTCGTACTTGCAGCAACCATGTAAGTTATCATACACAGCCTGATCAGCAGTAAACTTTTCGGTGTCATAGCCTGCATTTGCAATCGCCTGTTGAATTTTATCGGAAGAGGTTTTCTTAGCCTTATAGCTTACCTGCAATACTTTTGTTTCTTCATTCCAGTCGGCACTGGTTGCTCCTGCATTAGAAGCTGCGGTTTCGATAGTCTTTTTACACATGCCACAATTTCCCCAAACCTTAATAGATTCAGTTTTCTTCTGGCCGAAAGCGATCGTTGTTACAAATAAAAAGGATACTAACGTGATGAGTTTCATGATTGTTGAATTTGAGATTTAAATAATAGACAGTTGGGCAGAAAGGAAATCTGCATAGAATAAACCATCTGTATCTCAAATTCTGAAAATGCAATAAAGCGACTGAAAACCTGGGTCTTCACCAATTGGCGGCCCATGAGCCGGAGGTAATACAACTGCTTTCAAATCAGTTTCTGGCTCCAACCATTCCTGCCAGGGGGCTGGGATAAGCTCAGCAACCGGAGCCTCAATCTGATAATAGATTCCGGCAGCTTTCTGATCATCATCTACTTTAACCAGTTTAACCTCGTCCTTACAGCAATGTGCATATTCCTCTGTTTTGGGCATGCCACATTTGCCACAGGTGCCTTCCTCTTTTTCATGGGAAAAAACATGCAGACTAGCATCCGCAATACGACCCATGCAATGATGAATCTCCACCAGCAAACCACTGGACACGAGCAGGTAGAGAAAAGCTAACGATATGGTTAACAGTTTTTTCAACAAAGCAAAGCTACTCTCTTTTTTAAGATTTCAAAGCCCGGTACTGTTAAAATCGCCTGATTTTCGTCAGTTTACGAAACTCCAGTAAATGCCGACGCGGATCATCAAGCCCTGGTAGGGATAGTTGGGAGCTGCCAGGTTATTGTTGTAAAACCCGAAAACACCATCCCGTGAAACGGCCGTATTCAGATTTTCTGCCCTGACATAGGCTGCGAAACTGCGGATCCGGAAATGAACATAGGCTGCGATATCCGGAAAATTCAACCGAAGGGTAGCAGTATCCTGAAAATAAAACCTGGTTAACAGGGGTGAATAAAAATCTGCTTTGTAGGCTGTATGATACTTACCCTCTAATCCCGCTGCGAATCGAAGATTTTTAAAACCCAGTGTGCCTTCATAACCAAACCGATGGTGGGTAAACAACAATGGCATATTTACTGGCCCATCCCCTGCTCGCTGTTGCAATTGTACACGGGCCATCCAGTTCCAGCGACGCCCCACTTTAAAATTTTTCTCCGCGCTTATTTCCAGCACATTGAAGAGTGCCGATGCTTGAGCAGGCTTATAAAAATCAGTGAAATAGGAGAAATTGCTCACCAGGTAATAACTGGCCGAAAGGTTCCAGCGTTTTAACGGATTATCCAATGAACCGTATATCCTGGTGATATTTTCTTTGCTAAGGGATGAAAGACCAACCAGGCTGAAGCTGCTGCCGGGTTCGAAAATATAGGAAGGCATACGGTTCACATTCTGAAAACCAACCTGGATATATCCCAACTGCTTACTGATGTACCTTTTAATACTTGCATTCAGATCAAAATCGGCGTTGTTATAACCAGCCAGATAGAATTTTCCGTTGGCTTCCAGGTCCCATTTCTGGTTCCGTGTTTTATTCCGGTATTCACCATGAACAAATAAGTTATAAAAGGTCCTTTTCCCATCCGTAAAGATTCCCGTCATATTTTGAAGAGAGATCCCAGCTTTCAAAAATTGGCGGGCATTTTTTTCATCCGGAAAACTGTACAATGAAAAATCGTTTATCACATCATTCCAGGATTCTTCTATTGTAAAGTCATTGGCTGGCCGCAAAAGGAAATCATAGTTTTTGATATAAAAACTATCCTGGGGTTGCCGGTCAAAATACCGGTATCGATGGCGGTTGTATTGCAGGTTGTATTCAATCCGGATCTTCGGATAAAACAGGGGTATTACGGATGAGTCTGTAACGATGCTGTCTTTCCTTCCAAGATCATACTGCTGCCTCAACAAATAGGTGGTGGTTCTTTGCCGGCTTCCCGTATTCAGTGCACTGTTTAAAACATTTCGGCGATAGGGAACATAATCGCCCAGTTGTACAGGAATCGCACTGCGTTCCTGATAGCTCACCAGATCTCCCAAGTAGTCGTAATCATCCTGCAGACCGCCGTTTTCATTGGCCTGCATAGAATTGGAGAGTGCTATAAAATAGAGATGATATCGTTTATTAGGAGATGTATAATCCGAGTTGAAAAGATAACGGCTATGGTTAGTCGATTGATTTTTGAACATTCCCAAACTGTTAACCAGGTTGTACTGAAATGCGAAATTCCAGTTGGGTTTGATGTTCTGGGTATGCATTACATTGATGATCTGTTCAGCGTTGCTTCCAAGTAGATAACCCAGTTCCGAATAAGGACGGGTAGTCTGAAAAAACCGGACCTGGTCTAATCGCAGTTTATAGGGATCAAATGCATGAAAACCCGGATCCCAGCCACTTTTCAGAATAGGATTAAACCCTAGTGGCCTGGCTGCCAGTCCGAGATTACCCAGGTACACATGATTGGCAGGAACCGGGAATCGTTTATAAAAATCAACAATGGAAGAGTCAAGTCGCTGAACGGTTGTGGTATCGAGATAGCGAAACCAAATGGTGATGGAATCTTCATTACTATCCCGTCTTTTTAAACTATCCTGCGTGGTAGAACCTCCTCTCATGCCTCCGCCTCCCATACCCGGCAACCGCCGCATAGGATTTTGCGCATAGGCATCCACGATACCCAGCAAACAGAGGAGGAGCATGCTATAAACTAATCGTAAACGCATCAGATCACTTGAACCAGTTCCTTAAAGATGGCGGTCAGTTTGGGCTCAGCTGCTGCAGCCGCTTCGAGCACTTCCTGGTGTGTAATGATATTTTCTTCCTCCCGGATTCCCAGGTCAGTAATTACGCTGATGGCGAATACCTGCATATCCATATGGCGCGCAACAATTACTTCCTGTACGGTACTCATTCCAACCGCATCTGCTCCGATCAGGTGCAGCATTTTATATTCTGCCCGGGTTTCGAAAGTGGGCCCGGTTACTCCCACATATACACCCTGGTGTACGTGTATGCCTAACCGTGCCGCAATTTCCTGCGCTTTTACAATTACCTGTTTGTTGTAGGGTTCACTCATGTCAGGAAATCGTGGCCCCAGTTCCGCTTC
>JALOMU010000303.1 GCA_025455285.1 Flavihumibacter sp. | reverse complement strand
TCGCGTTAAAGCCCACTGATATCTAAACGTACAGTAAATCGGATAAGGAGAAGAAAACGCGCTAAGTTCATCAATGCCGGTAACTGATTGACGTACATCTATACAGAAAATGAAACAGTATCATTTGAGATGATCAATTCTATACATCACTTTTCTGTTTTTGAAGTCTTGTTGACAAGTTGTTTAAAGAGTTGAAGATTCACTGGAAGTTATTATTTCATTGCAGAGTTTTGTCTGTCAAGATGTTAAACCAATCGTTTGAAAACAATTTCAAGAGTTTCAAATCTGTTGATACTATTCTTATTGCTGTTAGTTCAATTATTTTGATAATCGAATCAATTGTTTACTTATTTGAATCTATTCAAAACCCAGATATTGATTTTATTTACAGTAAACCAAGCTTTTGGGTTGTTGTTGGCATAATGATTTATTTCTCTGGAACTTTTTTCCTATTTCTACAATATGAGAACCTTTCAGATAGCGATAAAAAATCATTCTGGATAATTAACATGATTTGCTTCATCCTGAAAAATATTTTCTTTTCAATATCGTTTATCTTAAAACCTGAGAATCAACAAATTTCAAATGTTGATGATTATTATTTAAATAAAATAGAATAAAACAACCAGCTAACCCTACCCCCTAAATGTTGCTTTTACAGGTAAATACCTCAGGTGCAAATGTGTCCCTAGTGCTCTTTTTTGGTACTATCGGGATGCTTGCATTAACAATCGGACTCATCGTTTTCATCATTTTCCACCAACGTAAGGTTATCCGATACCAGATGACCCTGCAAAAAATGGAACAGGAACAACAAAAAATGTTGCTGAATGCATCCATCCGCTTGCAGGAAGAAGAACGCCAACGCATTGCTGCTGACCTGCACGACGATGCCGGACCTCTCCTTGCAACTGCCCGACTTTACCTGAATGAAAACCTCGTAAACCTGGACAAAACAACCCAGCTCCAGAGTATCTATAATGCCAAACAAATCATTGACGATACCATCCAGCTGATCCGGAATATTTCCCATAGCCTGATGCCCCCTACCCTAAAAAACTTTGGTCTTGAATCCGCCGTTAATGATCAGTTTCAGAAAATCAGCAGCTCCGGAATCATCAATGCCAGTTGCCGTTTTCATGATTATAAAGAACGCCTTCAAACTGATAATGAACTGATTGTATTCCGGGTAATCCAGGAACTGATCAATAATATACTCAAACACAGCAACGCCAGTTTTATCCATCTGACCCAAAACACCAATGGAAATAAATTCTATATAAGGATGCACCACGATGGAAAAGGTATCACCCAGGCAGATTTTGAACGGATGAATAAAAGCGCGGCCGGACTGGGGTTGAAAAACATCCAGAGTCGCCTAAAAGTGCTGCACGGCAGGATCTTCTTTGAAAAAGATGCATCCCAAACCTATTACAAGGTTACCATTGAACTAAACAGAGAGGATAATCACTAAGGAATGCTTATTTTTACTACTCGCGAATAGTGCAAGATTCCTATGAGAGTAATCAAAGTAGCCATTGCTGACGACCATAAGATTTTCAGGAAAGGAGTTATACTTTCCCTACGCCCCTTCACCAATATCAAATTTGTACAGGAGGCCGAGAACGGTAACGAATTGATTGAAGGACTGGCTGAATCAGCCCCTGATGTCATTTTGATGGACCTCCGGATGCCGGTAAAGGATGGAATCGAAACAACCAAACACATCGCTAAAACCTACCCCAACATCCATATCGTTGTACTAACCATGTTCGAGGATGAGCGATTTGTAAGTCATTTAATGGAAATCGGCGCCAATGGGTATTTATTAAAAAGTGCAGATCCCTCAGAAATCCGGAGAGCTGTGATGGAAGTATTTGAGAAGGGGTATTACCTGAATAACTTCGTCAACCGTATCCTTCTAAAAAAATCACACGCCAAACAAAAAGTGATTCCCAGCCTGAGCAACGAGATTACACTTACTGACCGGGAAAGGGATGTGATCAAATATATCTGCATGGAATTCACCGCCTCGGAAATTGCTCAGAAAATGGAAGTGAGTCCCCGGACAGTTGAAGCCATCAAGGACCGCCTTATGGAAAAATTTGGCACTAAAAACACAGCCGGACTTGTTTTCTACGCAGTAAAAAACAACCTGATTGATTGAGTAGAATCAGTTCAGTTGCATTTCCGGTACATTCCCTTCTACCACCAAACGACCTGCAGTTTTCTGAACAATTTCCTCCACGGAAACACCAGGTGCTCTTTCCAATAACCTGAATCCGGTGGGTGTTACATCCAATACGGCAAGCTCTGTCACAACTTTTTTAACACAACCCACACCTGTTAACGGAAGCGTACAGGCAGGCAATAATTTAGATTCTCCTTTGGGATTGGTGTGCATCATAGCAACAATAATATTTCGTGCACTCGCCACCAGGTCCATCGCACCTCCCATGCCCTTTACCATTTTACCAGGGATTTTCCAATTAGCGATATCACCTGTATCACTCACTTCCATTGCACCCAAAACAGTCAGATCCACTTTACCCGCGCGGATCATTCCAAAACTTTCAGAACTGTCAAAAAACACACCGCCTGGTAATATGGTAACTGTTTCTTTTCCTGCATTGATAAGGTCTGCATCTACCTCCTCTTCCTTTGGATAGGGCCCCATGCCAAGCATGCCATTTTCGCTCTGCAAAAAAATATGCATACCTGCTGGAATATAATTCGCAACTAGTGTTGGGATACCAATTCCTAAATTCACATACATCCCATCCTGCAATTCCTGGGATATCCTTTTTGCAATGCCAAATTTGTCTAGGGCCATATCAATGATTTAAGATATGTTGGAAATAGGGTGTCTGAATTTTCTTATCAAGCGCTTTTTCGAAAAATTCGCAGAGCGACGGATTCAGTTTTTTTAATTCCTGAAAATTTTGTTTCGCTGCTGCAATTGCTTTTTTAATTCCATCCGCATGGTACCCATAAAACGAAAGTGAATTTTCCTCCTTGTTTTGGCGATCTTCCTGAAAATCCATTATATCATCCAATAACAAAAAACTGGGCACCAAATTATACCAGCTATCCAGGACAACGGCTAACACGGAATCTGGAATTTGTATGGTAGCCAACAGGTAAAGAAAGGCATCGCCTCTGTTAAGGGCAGGATTCTCTGTACCTATACGGCCTATACGTACTAATTTTTGCTGCCTGAAATAGGTCTGCAGCTCTTCAAAAAAAGAATGATTCAATAGTTTGGGTTCGACCAATCGTTCAATCTCCTGAATATGGGTTGTGAAATCCTTCTCTCCAAACTCATATTGAGCGGCAATATGCAGTATTTGCTCCATGGTCTGCACATATTCCTCATTCAAGAGGACAGTCCTGGGCACACCTGCCTTTAACTTAAGATCAAAGAACAGGGGTATGAACAAGTAACCAGTGCCCCTCGCTACGTAAAGATATCTGCCTTTCCAATAGGCATTACCGGCGGGCACTTTCCTGTCTACAAAAAATGCGGCGATCTCCGGGTCCACTCCCATTGATTCCACCAATTCGTTTTTACTGGTAAACATCCTGACTACTCCTTTTACTTGGTTAATTGCACCGTGCGGCGTTCAATTCGCTTTTCATAC
>JALOMU010000302.1 GCA_025455285.1 Flavihumibacter sp. | reverse complement strand
TCAATACCTGATTTCTTATAAGACTTCTCCAGTTCTTTGGAGATGTCTTCATCTTCCACCGGAACAATACGCGGCATGAATTCAACTATGGTCACTTTTGTTCCCATGCTATTGTAGAAATACGCGAACTCCACACCAATGGCGCCACTTCCAACTACTATCATGCTCTTAGGCTGCTGAGGCAATACCATTGCTTCGCGATAGCCGATTACTTTTTTACCATCCTGCTTAAGACTTGGCAGTTCACGACTGCGGCCACCCGTTGCGATGATGATGTATTTGGCTTCTACTACTTCTTTGGTGCCATCTGCCTTGCTTACTTCCACTTTACCCTTGGACTGTACCTTTCCGAAGCCCATGATCACATCGATCTTGTTCTTCTTCATCAGGAATTGTACACCCTTACTCATTTTATCAGCAACACCGCGACTGCGTTTAATTACTTTTTCAAAGTTGTGCTTTCCACTTGCTTCGATCCCATAGGCTTCCGCATGTTTGATGTATTCCATCACCTGCGCACTTTTCAGCAATGCCTTGGTGGGAATACAACCCCAGTTCAGACAAACTCCTCCCAGGCTTTCCTTTTCAATAACGGCTGTTTTAAACCCTAACTGTGAAGCACGGATAGCGGCCACATAACCACCAGGTCCACTACCGATCACAACAACGTCGTATGCCATAATCTATATTTTAATTGTAGGTTGATATTTTGTAATCTGATCTGCGAAACTAACTTAGATGCCCCAAATCGCCAAACTACTAGCGATTGGCATCGTTCATACGAATCTTGCGACCTTTGTACGTCTTGCCATCAATCGCTTTGATCATTTTGGATGCTGCAGTTTTATCAACTTCAACCCAGCTATTCATTTCCTTCATATCTATTCGGCCCAGTGACTCTTTCCGCAAATCACTCATGTCCAGAATGAACTGAAGAAAACTGGCTTTATAGAAACCATCTTTCGTGCCAAGATTCACAAATAGTTTGGTGGTATTAGCCGGACCTTCAAAACTTCTTCCGCGACCCGCGTCTCTGTCCCGGCGCTGTCCATCAACTCTGTTACCGAATTCTCTGCCAGCCTGCAGTCTGGTTCTGCTGCGATCTTCCCTTATGTTCAGGTCCTCCGCATTTTCATAATATTTCAGGAAACGATCAAATTCCATGGCAGCCACCCGCTTCAGGATATCCTCCTTGCTCATGTCGGCAAATTTCTCTTCCAGCATGGGCACATAGGTTTCATAATTACCATGACTGATATCTGTTTCCAGCAATTTGTCCATAAAATAGAAAAACTGTTTCCGGCATACGTCCTTGCCGGTTGGGATTTCCAATTTATTAAATGGCGCCTGAACAATTTTTTCAATCTGGCGGAGACGGAAAGTCTCACGGCTATGCACAATCGACATACAGATACCTGTTTTTCCGGCACGACCAGTACGACCACTTCTGTGGGTATATACTTCGATGTCGTCGGGCAATTCGTAGTTAATCACATGCGTGATTTCTTTTACATCGATACCACGTGCAGCCACATCCGTTGCAATCAGCAACTGCAGGCTCTTATCGCGGAACTGCCCCATCACTTTATCCCGCTGTGCCTGAGTTAGATCACCGTGCAGGGCATCAATATCGTAGCCTTCGCGGGTAAGCTTTTCAGCAATATCCTGAGCATCCAGTTTGGTGCGGGTAAAAATGATACCATACATGCCCGGGTTGAAATCGATCAGGCGTTTCAGTGCTTCATAACGGTGCTGTGCAGACGTAATATAATACTGGTGGTCGATGTTTTTGTTGGCTGTATTTACTTTACCAACCTGTACTTCTTTGGGATCATTCATGTAGCGCTTGCTCACCTTTTTAATTTCAGGTGGCATCGTGGCACTGAACAACCAGGTGCTTTCGCGCTTTGGTGTATTCTTCAGAATGAATTCAATATCATCCTGGAAACCCATGTTCAGCATTTCATCGGCTTCATCGAGCACCACATATTTAATCTGTTCCAGATTGATTGCTTTTCTCTCGATCAGGTCGATCAAACGACCCGGGGTAGCCACCACAATCTGAACACCGCGTTTGATATCTCGGATCTGTGCGCCGATGGAAGTTCCGCCATAAACTGCCACCAAATTGATGGAGGTTTTGAACTTTTTGAACAATTCCATTTCAGTGACAATCTGCATACAAAGTTCGCGGGTTGGACAAACAACCAGCGCCTGCGGGTATTTATCGGTAGTTGAAATCAGCTGTAAAAGGGGTAATCCAAAAGCAGCCGTTTTACCGGTGCCGGTTTGTGCAAGTCCCACTAAATCAGTGGTTCCGCTAAGTAGAATAGGAATCGCTTTTTCCTGAATCGGGGTAGGGTTTACAAATCCAAGGGCCGTCGTCGCTTTAACCAATTGCTCATCAAGTCCTAACCCATCAAATGTTATCATATATCAAAATTTGCGCAAAGGTAGGATATTAAACCCACTACATTTGCACATTATGAAACTAGACCTATTGGCAATTGGTGTTCATCCAGACGACGTAGAGCTGGGTTGTTCAGGCACTATCATCAATGAAATAAGAAAAGGAAAGAAGGTTGGAATCGTGGATCTTACAGAGGGGGAGCTCGGTACCCGGGGAACCATCGAAACCCGCTATGCCGAGGCTGCGGAAGCATCCCGGATCATGGGAATTCATACAAGAGAAAACCTTAGAATGCGGGATGGTTTTTTTGCCAATGATGAAAAACACCAGTTGGAACTGATCCGCATCATCCGGAAATATCAGCCGGAGATCGTATTGGCCAATGCCCTTGAGGATCGCCATCCGGATCATGGAAGGGCAGGTAAACTGATTGCGGATGCCTGTTTCCTGGCGGGATTGATCAAGGTAGAAACTAAAGATGAGGAAGGCAGAATACAGGACCGCTGGCGGCCAAAGTATGTATTGCATTATATCCAGGACCGTCTGCAGGAACCGGATCTGCTGGTAGATATTTCTGATGTATTTGAGCAGCGGATGAAGGCAATTGAAGCCTATTCCACCCAATTTTACAATCCGGATATGGAAACAGAGGGACCGGCAACTTATATCTCTACACCAGATTTCAGGGAGTCGGTAGTGGCCCGGGCCCGAATGCTTGGAAAACGAATCGGTGTTCGTTACGCAGAGGGATTCACGACACAGAAAACATTGGGAATCAGTAGCCTGGATGCACTGATTCAAAATGAGACATAAGATTAACAGTTCAAAGACTAAACACAAGTGAAATGCGTGAAGGTTTTTTGTACCTTTATGTCTTAATTTTATTTCGAACCTGCTATTTTTCTCATGGTTACTCCAAAGTTTAGTTCTTCTGCCCAATCCTTTCACGCAGAATTGAAAAGACGTATCAATCAGTATTTTGAAGAAAAAGGAAAGTCCACGACCGGGAATATGACCTTGTATACCAAGGCCATTATTCTATTGGTTGCTTTTGTTTTTACCTACGTGCACCTGGTGTTTTTTACGCCGGTAACCTGGGTCGCGATCCTAGAATGCCTGCTTTTAGGAGGTATTGTGTCGGCGATCGGTTTTAACATCATGCACGACGGTGCACACGGAAGTTTCAGCAAATACAAATGGCTGAACCAGGTTGCTGCTTTCTCCCTGAATGTATTGGGTGGCAGCAG
>JALOMU010000301.1 GCA_025455285.1 Flavihumibacter sp. | reverse complement strand
ATTGTAACCGGCGCTGCCCGGGGAATTGGGGAAGCCATCGCCCTGAAACTGGCGGAACAGGGTGCACATATTGCCTTCACGTATGTTAGTGAAAGCAGTGCGGAAAAAGCCGCAGCCCTGGAACAAAAACTGGCTGGATTGGGAGTTAAAGCCAAAGCCTATCGTAGCAATGCCGGCAGATTTGAAGATTGCGAAACCCTGGTAAACGATGTTATTGCTCAGTTTGGCGGAGTTGATATATGTGTCAACAATGCTGGCATTTCCAAAGACAATCTCTTACTCAGAATGACTCCGGACCAATGGGATGAGGTAATCAATACCAATCTGAAATCGGTTTTCAATATGACCAAGCAGGTGATTCGCCCGATGATGAAGGCAAAATCCGGTAGTATCATCAACATGAGTTCCATTATCGGAATGAAGGGAAATGCGGGACAGGCAAGTTATGCTGCCTCCAAAGCGGGAATAATCGGATTTACCAAATCGATTGCGCAGGAATTGGGTAGCCGGAATATTCGGTGTAATGCCATCGCTCCAGGATTTGTAGAAACTGATATGACGCACTATCTGAAAGAAGGCAGCGGAGCCGATGAATACCTGAAACAAATACCATTGGGCCGCTTTGGTTCAGCTGAAGAAATAGCCAATGTAACGCTCTTCCTCGCCAGTCCGATGAGTTCTTATGTAACCGGCCAGGTAATTAGTGCCTGCGGCGGACTCTATCAATAAACTTCATCACCGGTCGGAGCTTGTCCGCCTATGGCAGATGCCAGCCGACCGGTGAAAGGCTTAATCCAACAAAGCGGCTACTGATTTCAACTTATACCCCTTTTGCTGTAACCAATCGATCAGTTCTTCCAAACGGCTCCAGGAGGGATCGGGCCTACCCGGACCAGTGCCAATATGAAATAGCAGCAGGAACCCATTTAAGCCGGATCTCGTCTCCCGATCTTTTATTGAAGCAAAAATTGTTTCAGTAGTTCTGTAATTTTTGTCTTGTACACGGGTATAATCTGCCTGGCTCAGGGTGCCTGAAGTATTGTTAACCAGGTGACGCCCCAACTGGTTTGTCCACCATACGATACTATCATTGTACCACTCATAAGAAGGCATGAAGTAAACCGATTGTGAGGGATTAATACCAATCGCCCGCATGGCTTCCTCATTGTTTCGAATATCATTCTGGTACATCTCTTTTGATATCAATAGGCTGTCGCGGTTGGACCAGTCGCAGCACAACAGATGCTTATCTCCATGCCCACCCAAATAATGACCGTCTGCTTTTAACTCCCGGATTAGTTTATGGTGTTTCGGGTTCCGGTAAAAATCACCCGTCAGAAAAAAGGAGGCTTTCACTCCTTTCTTCTTTAATACCCGCCGGATAGTTGCACCACCTTCCCCATATTCATGTCCGGTAAAAACCAGTGCCAACTCCTTTCTTGCACTGTCGCCCCTGGTGATTGCGCTGACAGGTGGCACCGGTCGGGTGAGGAGGATTTCACCAATCTCGCGGAAGAAAGGATAACCGATGGAATCATATTCATAGCGGTTGTCATTCAGGATGCCATCACTGTTCACGTATATCACCCCACTTAACATAAACTCGCGGTTGCGGGACTTGTCAAGTACATATGCAACATCAATCAAATAACCATAAGACCAGCCTGTTTTATTGTAGATTCGGATATGATCCGGCACTTTCCTTTTCCCATCTCTATACAAAAAGAATTTTGAATAACTGTCGAAGAATTCTGTGGTATCAAAAACAGGAAACCTGGATTCCGATGGCAATTCGCTGATCGCATCCAGCATTAGTTTTCGCGTTTCATCTGATAAACGAAACCGTTGACGTTCAGGCACGCTGGAAGGAAAAAGGAAGGACTGCAAAACCTGCTGCAGATCCCGCAAGGGCATACGATTATGAGTTGTAAAATCAAAGGGTTCCTGCACTAATGAATCCGACCAGTTATAATGTGCCTTACCCACCAGGATACGGCGACCGAAATCAAAGGGAAAATCACTTTTTATCGTTGGTTGCTCCATCAGTAAACGACCATCGCTGGTTAATAACTGAACCGCTTCAGTAACCCGATGCTGATCTGGAGTCAATGGTATAAACCGACGTGTGATCCTACTACCTGTATAACCCATTTCCTGAAGCCGGACATTGATCGCCTTCTGCCCCAGGAACTGAAATAATTTATTGTAAGCCACATTGTCACTCACAATCATTGCTTCCCTAACAAGCTCCAAAAAAGATTTGGGCGCTGAACTATCTGTTTTTAACAAGGTCAGCGGATTTATACCAATGGACCGCAGCGAATCCATCTTTTCCAGCGCCATTAATCCCACTGGAAATTTGACCATAGAGGCCGGATTGAAATACAATGAATCACTGACATTCAGGTACTGATGCCGGAAAGCCGGTTGCAGGGAACTATCCCTGGTGATTTCAGTGTAAATCAGTTGGTATTGGTAAATCTCCGGATGATCCAAAACGTTCTTCAAAGCCGGACTGGCAGCTGCCCGGATGCGTTGTTCCAGTGCCACATCGTGCAATCGTTGCTGGGCTTTTATTTCACCACCCAGCAAACTCAATAACCCGATCATTCCAATCCGGAATTTGAACAGATTCATGGTAATTCAAAACTTGATTAAACAGGAAGATAATTATTCCTGTTATTTTTGACCCTTTCTAAGCTTGCTAAAACAGTACACATGAAATTGGTTTCCTATTTAGTGGAAGGACACGATCAGTTGGGTATTTATATCGATGGATACATTTACGCGATGGAAGCCCTCCACCCCGATCTGCCCGGCTCAATGGGTATGTTCCTTCAATATTGGGAGGACTCTTATCCCCTGGCTTTGAAAGCTGAGGAGATGGTGAAGATGGGACGAATTCCCAAAGAAAGAGGCATTTCATATGATGCAGCTTATCTCCTGGCACCTGTTCCCTTCCCAACCAGCTGCCGCGATGGCTATGCTTTTCGGCAGCATGTTGCTTCCGCACGCCGGAACCGAAACGTACCCATGATTCCTGAATTCGATCAATATCCAATCTTTTATTTCACCAATCATACCAGCATCCAGGGCCCCGGCGACATTGTTTGTATGCCCGATCATTTTGAACAACTGGATTTTGAACTGGAAGCTGCGATCGTTATTTGCAAAGCGGGAAGAAATATAAAAGCAGAAGAAGCAGACCAATACATAGGCGGACTAATGATCATGAATGATATGAGTGCACGTCGCCTGCAAATGGAAGAAATGCTGCTGAACCTGGGGCCTGCCAAGGGAAAAGATTTTTCTACGGTGATCGGTCCCTGGCTGGTAACACTGGATGAACTGGGACCTTTTGAAATCGCACCCAAACCCGGTCATACCGGCAAGAACTGGAACCTGCGCATGCAATGTCATGTGAATGGCATACAGGTGAGCGATGGCAACCTGGGTGATATGGACTGGACCTTTGCTGAAATCATAGAACGTTGTTCCTATGGTGTAACCTTACACCCCGGTGATGTGATCGGAAGCGGAACCGTTGGAACCGGTTGTTTCCTGGAATTAAACGGAACAGGAAAACTCAATGATCCTAATTATGTAGCACAGTGGCTGAAGGATGGCGATAAAGTGGAATTAACGATCGACCAGCTTGGTGT
>JALOMU010000300.1 GCA_025455285.1 Flavihumibacter sp. | reverse complement strand
CGTTAAACTTCTTCTTCCATTAATAAATGCCATCGTTTCTGCGCAAATGCTGAGATGTTCAGTTTTTTCGCAACCCGACGGTACCGGATGATCCCACTGATCAGAATCCCTGCTGCTACCAACCAGAATGCAAGTTCCAGCAACCAGCCAAGTTCCAGTTGAAAAAAACTATTCAGGGTAAGTCCGGCGATGGAAAAATACAAACTTGATCGGATATAGGCCAATAAAGTACGTTCATTGGCCAGGCGGGTCCTTTCTACCGCCAGTTCATCTGTTAAGGATAACTTGGTGCGTGTAGGAGTAGGTTTGTCTGCAGTCATGCCGGCTCTTTCACCCAATTTACGCAAGAATTATTTAAGCTGTTCCTTTCAGGATTTTATTCCAGTACAGCCAGGGCAGTACGTATTTTTTCAGCGCCCACATGCTCCAGCGCGGCTTGGACTGGTCAAAGGGGAAGGTCTCCATGGGTTTATTCTCGTAACCAAATTCGGCAAGAATCAACTTACCGTAGCCCACTGTCAATGGACAACTACCATATCCGGTATAATTTCCTAGCAGGGGCTGACCATCTAGAACAGCTAAGAGGTTCTTCACCAATACCGGAGCCTGCTTGCGAACTGCTGCACCAGTTTTTGCATTGGGGGTGCTGGTAGCATCTCCCAGGCCGAATATGTTGGGGAATCGATTGTGTTGCAAAGTGAACTTATGTACATCCACCCAGCCGGCTTCATTGGCAAGCGGACTGTTTTTAATGAAATCCGGGGCACTTTGAGGCGGCACCACATGGATCATGTCAAAATGCTTGGTGATATAGCTGGCTACACCTTCGGAATCGGTTACTTTAAAAGTGGCAGTTTTACCCGGACCATCAATCTCTACCAGGTCGTGTTTGAAATGCAGCTCAATACCATACTCATTCACTTTTTTCATGAGTTGATCCGCATATTTTTTGATGCCGAATATTACTCCGCCTGCAGTTACAAATTCCACCCTGGCTTTTCCCTGTAATCCGTGTTTGCGCAGGTAATCGGCTGTGAGGTACATGATTTTTTGAGGTGCTCCACCGCATTTTACCGGGGTACCCGGACTAGTAAACAAAGCTGTATCTCCTTCCTTCATGCCTTTTAATAATTCGAAAGTATAAGGCGCGAGGTCAAAAGAGTAATTGGAACTAACGCCATTTTTGCCCAGTGTTTCCGGTAATCCTTTCACAAGATGCCAGTTCAGTTGAATACCTGGTGCAACGATCAGGTAGTCATACGTGTATTCATTACCGGTAGCACTAATCACTTTGTTGGATTCCGGTTCAAATTTGGCCGCAGCCTCCTTGATCCATTTCACGCCGGCTGGCATCACAGAAGCTTCGGATCGTACGGTATCATGTATATCGAAGGTGCCGGCACCTACTAAAGTCCAGGCTGGCTGGTAGAAATGTTTTTCAGATGGCTCCATGATGGCAATCTGGAGTGATTTTCTTTTACGGAGCAGTTGAGCGGCTACCGAAATACCGGCATTGCCACCTCCAATTATCAGGATTTGATGATGTTGTTGCATAGTGGTTGCATTGAATACTAAAGGTAGCCAGAGAGGCATCGGGCAATTGTGACCGGGGTCACGCTTAAACCTGATTTTGGTTGGCCCATCCATGCATAAAAAAAGGATAGCCTTTACTCAGACTATCCTTTTCACCTTTCACCTTTCACCTTTCACTTTTCACCTTTCACGTCTTTTCACTTCTCACGTCTCACGTTTCACTTCTTTAGTGCGGCAACTTCTCCCTAAACCTTCCATACACCCAGGTTCCCGCAATAGCGCTCAGCAAGGTAACTACTACAGCTGTAGCACCGGTTCCGATTTGTGCAAACAGCGGACCCGGACAGGCACCTGTGATCGCCCAACCTAAACCAAAGAGCAGTCCACCATAGATCTGTCCCTTATTGAATTTCTTATCGTGGAATTCAATTTTCTCGCCATGAATGGTTTTGATATTGAATTTTTTGATCAGGAAGATAGAAAGCATACCAACTGCTATGGCAGATCCGATTACGCCGTACATATGGAAACTTTGCAAACGGAACATTTCCTGGATCCGGAACCAGCTGATGATTTCAGCTTTTACAAATACGATCCCGAATAACACACCTATAACCAGGTATTTCAGATTACCATACCAGGGCTCTTTAATTTCGGTATCGCTCACACACATGGTGTCGAGTGCCCGGACTTCAAAATCCGTATCATGGACCTTTGGTTCCTGGTTTTGAACAAATGTATTGGTAGTTGACATTTTCAATAAATCTTAAAGTGATAAAATGAAAGGAAGGATCAGGTTGGCCATGATAAATCCGCCCGCCATGAAACAACAGGTAGCAATCACAGAAGGCATCTGCAGGTTACTGATACCCATAATAGCATGACCGGAAGTACAACCTCCTGCATATCGTGTACCAAATCCTACCAGGAAACCTCCGGCAACCATCATAATAAATCCTCTTGGAGTAAGAAGTGCAGGCCAGTTAAAAACTTCGGTTGGTACCAGCCCACTGTAGTCCGTAATTCCATATCCGGCCATCTCAGCCTGGAGATTCGGATGTACTACCATGGGGTCAGGATTTGACAACAACCAGGCTGCCAGCACACCGCCCAAAAATATCCCAAGCACAAAAACCAGGTTCCATACTTCTTTTTTCCAGTTGTACTGAAAGAATGGAATTTTGGCAGGCAGACAGGCTGCACAAACATGTCGCAGGGAGGATGAAATCCCAAAACTTTTGTTTCCTAAAATCAACAGTGTAGGCACTGTAAGCCCAATCAACGGACCAGCTACATACCAGGGCCAGGGCTGCTTTAACCATTCAAGCATATGGATCAATTAATGTTTACGATTTTGAATTTATTGTTTAGACCGAGCTTAACACATGTTCTATCTGACGCGCCTGTACAACGCCGCTCTGGCGCCATTTGACTTCTCCCTTTTGAAAAACCATCAGCGTGGGTACTCCCTGAATATTAAATTGACGGGCCGCATCCGGATTTTTATCCACGTCCACTTTTACAATGGTAACCGCATCGCCCATTTTGTTTTTCACTTCTTTGAGTATGGGTGCCATCATTTTACAAGGACCGCACCACTCTGCAAAAAAGTCAACCAGTACGGGTTTGTCAGAATTGATCAGTTCCTGAAATTTATTCATGGTACTTAGTTATCTGATTTTATTTCTTCAAATTGGATGGAAGTTCCGGTTGTGTTAGTGCGGGAGTTTCTCCTGGGTGCAGGTGCACAATAACCGCCTGCACAACATCCGAATCCAAATACTGCCATTGCTGTCAGAAAGATTCCTGCAATGCCAAGTACCAGTTCCTGTTGCTGCACCGCAGCCACCAGCGCATACACCCCAATACCCAATCTCAACCAACGCATGAAATTCCAACCCCTTAATACTCTTTCCATTTTTACTTCCACTTAATAGCCGACTTTCTAAATTCTTCTTATCGCAAAACTTGGATGATCGTTGGTTTCGGTAGTAAGAAAAATTAGTTCCCAATTATGCGTTACGCAGAACTCATATACGGCTTCCATAACCCCATATCGGTAGCCACTTAGCCAGTTGCCTTTTATAAAATCATGACCGGCAATAATACCCCCCGGCTTTAGCTTTGGAGC
>JALOMU010000299.1 GCA_025455285.1 Flavihumibacter sp. | reverse complement strand
TGGATACTACTATTGGGTTGTTGTTTTCGAAAAGACAAGGGCGGCATTACATCCTCCAAATCCCGAGCCTGTTTTTATAAAATGTTGAAGGTGTACACCCTTCGTTAAACTTGTTGATATGGTCACCGGTACACTTACACCATGACTGGAATACCCTACTGATGGCAGGATCCAGCCACGCTGAAAAGCTTCCATTGAAATGGCTGATTCAATCAGTCCGGCTGCCCCGAGGGTATGTCCGAAACTGGCCTTCAGACTAAAGGCAGGTACTTTTTCAAGTTCTGCCTGCTGAAAAGCTTTCGACTCCATTTCATCATTGTAGGGCGTAGCAGTACCATGAGCAGAGATAAATCCGATTTCATTTGAAGAAACACCCGCCTGCTTCATGGCCTGTTGAATTGCATGGCGTCATTGGTTGTGGCACCGCCACTTACGGCCAGGCAGGTGCCAGCGGGTTCTGTACTCAACAAAATAGTTGCTGCGCCTTCACCCAGGTTCAGCCCGTTCCGCTCTTTATCAAATGGCTTGCATACGGATGCACTCAAGGCCTGGAATGATTTAAAACCGGCTATGATAAAGGGGCTGATAGAATCGGCTCCTGCTACTACTGCACGTTTATATTGACCTGATTGTAACAATCGTTTTGCAACCAGCAAGGCAGTCATCCCGGATATACAGGCATTGGAAACAATCAACGGGCGACTGTGATAATTCAACAACAATCCCAGTTTTTTTGCAGATTCATGTAATCCGACACGCTCAGCTGCTGCTTCGTTTCCTTCCTGCAATTCCCCGATATTCCCCTTGGTAGAAGCCAGAATCAAAACTGTTTCCGGATCTTTCAGGGAAAAGTTAGTAGTTGCAATTGCAGCCCCGATTGAATGTAACAAAAGCGCTTCGAAATTTGTAATATCCGTATCATAGGGTGCCCTGACTTGCTTCCATTGCTCTTCACTGAACAGGGCCCCGCAAATACCCTGACCCTGGAAAACCTGGTGAAGATTAGCTGTTACCGCCGATTTTCCGGAAGCAATTGCATCCAGGTTCACAGCGGTGCCGCTTCCCAATGGAGTTACCATATGATGAGCTACGATATATGCGGGACGCGTTTTCATTTCTAGCCGGCACCTAAATATTTTTGCTTCCAAGCTTCGAAAAAAGGCGGATTGATAAGTTGCAGATTATTCTGCGGATGATCCAGAAAGACCTGTGTTGTGGATCCTTTCGCTACCAGCTCCTTTGTAACGGCATTGTATAACCGATAAATGAATTGCAACTTGGCAGCATGACAGGGAATAAATTCCGTTTCAATGATTACACGGTCGCCATACTTAAGTGATTTCTTATAATCCAGGTCAATTTTAACTACCGGAACTGAATATCCATGTTTGTAAATATCCAGCCCGTCTTCAAAATAACGAACATAATGACCGTGCCAAACAATGCCAAGCGGATCAGCTTCATTAAAGCGTACGGCAATTTCTCTGGTAAACGAAAGGGCTCCTTTATTCATAAATGATAGCTCAGGACCCGAAGCTGGAGCGCCAGGACTTGAGTTTTGATTTTTTTATGGTTTGCATGGCTTTATATATTGTACTGGCATAATAGTTACGGAAGCCAAAACCACCGGCTTTTTCTACCATACGCTCGGTATACAATACTTTTTTGGTTGCCATATCGATGAAAGTAATATACATGGAGGCAGCTTCAGCAGGTTTACTTAGTGATTCCATGATTACGACAAAGCCTACCCCTTTTTTGCCTGAAAGATCATATTTGTTCACCATTCCCTGGATATCCGACTCTTTCAGATGTGTTTCGTCTGCAGTAGAAGTGCTGCTGATATCTTTTTCGTCCACTTTTTCATTGATAGCGGTTACAGCAGCGATATCATTGGTGATGTTTCCGCGATCCAGGTATTTGGGCCAGTCGAATTTCTTAGGTTCTGCGATAATTACCTGGTTGATACCAGGGAAATGACGGTTCTTGATATCTGATGCAGTTGCAGCAAAATCATTGATCACTTTTGTCCTCGAAAAATCTACCCCAAGATAAGTCATCGGTGTAGCTTCGTTCAGAATATCCGCTTTTTTCTGTGCGAACGATGAATTGCCAGCCAACAAAAAGATGCCGCATAAAAGGAATAAGAGATTTTTTTTCATTGTTGTAGTATTAATGGTTATGATTTGGGTTCCTGTAGAAAAATTTTCATTTCACAGGAGGCCAGCAGTTGCTCACCCAGGTACACCGTTCCTTCCACAATCGATACATTAAAAACTGCATTAACCTGCCTGGTAATTGTTTTCAATTGGGCTCCCACTTCGGGTAGTGAATGGATTTCCAGGTTTTTAATGGCTCCTATAAACCCTACTAAAACCGGTCCATTTCCTTGTAAAGCTTTATAACCAGCCCCTGCCGCTGCTGTTTGGGCGATATTTTCAACCAATAAAGCTGCAGTCGCTTTTCCGTTATAGGTCAGGATATTGGAAGGTAGGATTTCAAAACTTGTTTCAGTAGAAACCGGATCATCTGCAACCAGTGCATCTATCATCACAAATGGAGGTCGTTGTGGTAATATAGAGGCCAGTTGATCTTTGTTTAGTAGTATCATGCTTTCCAGAAATCGTAAAAATTAAACCATTGGCTTGGATAAAGACTGACCTTTTTCTCCGTCTCCATCACAAAATCCTGCAGCGCTTTCATTATTCTTTCCTGCTTTGCACCTTCTCTGTATAAGACAGGTTCACTGGCAAAAAAATGATAGTGCCTGTTAGATTCCTTAAAAGCGTACACAAAACTAACCGGAACCTGCAGGCTGGCCGCCAGTAAAAAGGGACCAGCCGGAAAATTAGCGGTTTTCCCCAGGAATTGGGTGGATATTGTTTTATTTCCCTCCAGAAAACGATCGGCATGCATGCACACCAGTTCATTTCTTTGAAGGGCTTCATTGATTGCAAAAATATGGCCGAGATCCTCCCGGATAATGATCAGCTTCATGTTCCTGCCACCGGTTACTTTTTCCAGGTAGGCTTTGATCTGCTCCTGCTCCCCATCGTACATAACCACATTGATAGGTGCTTTCAGTCGCTTCAACAGGTGGCCGGCGATTTCCCAATTTCCCATATGTGCACTGAGCAACAAGCCGCCTTTACCATCTTTCACCATCTGGTGCAGCCATTCTTCTCCATCAAAATCATACGTGAAGGGGGTATTTAATCCCGCCATCACAGCTACTTTATCAATCAGGGTCTGACCAAAAAGATAATAGGTACGGTATATAGCCCTGGTAGCCTTCCCACGGGAATATGCAAGTCGCTCCTTAAAGTAAACATTCAACGCCCTGGTAGCTTTCCTGGAAAACAGAAAATACCAGGCTGCAACAAATCGAAGAAGAGCATAAGCGGGAGTTAGTCCCAACCGCTTTAAAACCACAACGAAAATCCGGTAACCCAGCGGAAGGGCCTGGGATCTTCCCTGCCAGCTTGCCATTATACCAGTTCTTTAGTATGGATGCGGCGGGCAGTATAATCGTAAAAATCCTGAATAGTTTCAATGGAAGTAAAGTCCTCTGGTTTCACTTTGAATCCAAAGTGATGTTCCAGCACTACCACCATATCGATATAATCAAGGCTGTCCAGCTCAAGGGTTGCTTTGAGGTTCGCTTCAGGGGTAATTTTTTCCGCGTCCACTTCAAATTCCTCTACCAGGAGGTAATTAATCTTCTCAATAAGTTGCTCCATTGTCATAGCGGCGAAATTAAGTCGGTTAAGGATTTTTATATTCCAGAAAAGGATAAAACGTCGATAATCCGTGATTAATTGTCGTATTTCTTTACGATCAGCGATGAGTTGGTTCCACCGAAGCCGAAAGAATTGGACAGAAAACAACTGAATTCTGTATCGATTGTTTTGGTTACCAGGTTAATACGAGCCGAATCTTCATCGGGCTCTTCAAAATTAATATTGGGAGCAATAAAATTATGTTGCATCATCAACATGGAGTATACGATCTCACTGGCCCCGGCCATCCAGCACTCATGGCCGGTCATGGATTTGGTGGAACTCACATAAGGACGCGTAGCTCCAAATACTTCATGAATTGCCCTTGCTTCACTGCTGTCGCCTGCAGGAGTTGAGGTGGCATGTGCATTTATGTAGAAGATATCCTTTGATTCAAGGCCTGCATCCTTCAACGCCATGGTCAGTGCTCTAACCGGACCATCCACTGTTGGGTTGGAAATATGTTCTCCATTAGATGAGAACCCATACCCCACCACTTCCGCCAAAATATTCGCACCCCTGGCCAGCGCTGAATCCAGGCTTTCCAGAATAACCGTAGCCGCTCCACCGGATGGTATCAATCCATCCCGGTTTTTATCAAATGGGCGGGAAGCTCTGGTAGGATCGTTCTCACGAATGGAGAAAGCAGAAAGGGCATCAAAACTGCCCATGGAATAAATATTGATCTCCTGTGCACCACCACAAATCACCGCTTCCTGTAATCCGGATTTAATAAAATGATAACCCAACCCAATCGCGTGACTGCCGCTTGCACAAGCTGCACTCACAGTAAAATTCACACCTTTAAGCCGGAAGATGGTTGCCAGGTTCATGGTAACGGTGGAATTCATCACTTGAAACACGGAGCCGGAGCCTACCAGGGTGGTATCCTTTTTTTCCCGCATCAGATCGGTTCCGGTTACTACCGGTTCAGCCGAACTGTCGTTACCAAATAATACACCAATGATCATACGGTCCAGCATTTCATCGGTTATACCTGACTGTTGGAGTGCTTCCAATGTAGCCATATACGCATACTCACCCTGCTGTGGCAGCATGATACGCGCCCGCCTGTCGAGCAGTCCTTTGAGATTAGGCCGTTCCACAAAGCCGGTTAAACCAGAGCGATAGCCAAATTCCTTCCTGTCAGGATCCAGGATAATACCAGATTTTCCTTCGTACAGGGATTGCTTCACTTCATCCTTGTTCTTGCCGATACAGGAATAAATCCCCATGCCAGTAATCACTACTCTCTTCATGCCAGTTACGTATATAATCCTCCGTTGATTGATAAAA